>JABXIP010000275.1 GCA_013373005.1 Cytophagia bacterium
GATATGGGTGAAGTTGAAGGAGAGCTGGCTAAGAAAATGGACCAGGAGTTCCGTGGCCTGTTGCAGGATAGACTGAATATGGTGAAGCAACAACCTCTTCCCTATGTGTATCAACCATTGGAAGAGGAATGGAGAAACCTAAGAAGGTCTAAGCCTGAAGACTTCGATATTTCACCTGAAACCGGTGTTAAGCAGGCTGAAATTGACAAAGTAGCCAAAGCCTTGACTGAAATTCCGAAAGGTTTTAAACCGATCAAACAGATCGAAAAACAGTTGAAGCAACGCAAAGACATGTTCTTCAAAGACAAGCAGCTCAACTGGGCAGGTGGAGAACTTCTGGCTTACGGTACATTGCTCTTGGAAGGAAATCCTGTTCGTTTGACTGGGCAAGATGTACAAAGAGGTACATTCTCTCACAGACACGCTGTTCTTCACGATGCCAATACGAACGAAGCATATAACAGCCTTAACCATCTGGAAGGTACTGATCAGAAATTTGAGATCTACAATTCACTGCTTTCTGAGTTTGGTGTAATGGGCTTCGAATTCGGTTATGCTATGGCTAACCCGAATGCGTTGACTATTTGGGAAGCTCAATTCGGTGACTTTGCTAACGGTGCACAAGTAATGATCGATCAGTTCATCTCTTGTTCTGAAACCAAGTGGCAAAGAATGAACGGACTTGTGCTACTTCTTCCACATGGATATGAAGGTCAGGGACCAGAGCACTCAAACGCAAGACCTGAGCGATACCTTCAGCTTTGCGCGGAATACAATATGGTAGTGGCAAACATCACAACTCCAGCCAACTTCTTCCATGCATTGAGAAGACAGATGACCTGGGAATTCAGAAAGCCATTGGTAGTAATGTCTCCAAAATCTCTTTTGAGACACCCTAAGGCTGTCTCTGATTTAAGCGATTTCACCTCTGGAAGATTCCAAGAAGTTATTGCCGATGATGTGGTGAAACCTACATCAGCCAGAAAAGTAGTACTCTGCTCAGGCAAGGTCTACTACGACTTGATCGAGAAGAGAGAGAAGGATAAAATCAAAGATGTAGCTGTGATTCGCTTGGAGCAATTACATCCATTCCCGAAAAACCAGGTTGATGATCTTCTAGCCAAATACACTAAAGCCGAAGACTTTGTATGGCTACAAGAAGAACCGGAGAACATGGGCTATTGGAATTATGTTCAGAGAATTTATCCTGAGAGAAGCTTCAAACTGATTTCTAGAAAAGCCAGTGCTTCTCCAGCGACAGGTTTTGCCAAAGTGCATGCCGAAGAACAAGAATTAATCATAGAAAAAGCTTTCGCATAAAACATAAGAATCATGAGTTTGGAAATTAAAATTCCTGCCGTTGGCGAGTCGATTACCGAAGTAACAATTGCTCAATGGTTTAAAAAAGATGGAGACTTCGTTGAGATGGACGAAGTGATCTGTGAATTGGAATCCGACAAAGCTACTTTCGAGTTGAATGCGGAAGCAGCCGGAACACTGACCATTAAAGCACAGGAAGGCGACACGCTGGAAATTGGCGATGTTATTTGCCTCATTGACACTGAGGCTTCAGGATCTTCTGATACTCCAAAAGCAGAAGAGAAGAAAGAAGCTCCTGCAGCTACATCGGAACCTAAGTCTACTGGGGAAGTGAAAGACATGATTGTGCCTACAGTTGGTGAATCAATTACTGAAGTAACCATTTCAAGCTGGCTAAAAGCCGATGGCGATTATGTTGAATTGGACGAGGTGATTGCCGAGGTTGATTCAGACAAAGCCACTTTCGAGCTTCCTGCAGAAGCCAATGGTATTTTGAGAATTGTAGCCGAAGAAGGTGATACTCTGGAAATTGGTGCACTCATCTGTAAAATTGAAGTGACTGAAGGCGGTGCTCCATCTTCATCATCTTCTACCAGCGAGAGTACTGGTTCTGCGAGTGCAAGTGAGGCTTCTTCCGGTGGAAATGAAACCTATGCCACAGGACATGCATCTCCTGCAGCCGCTAAAATCATTGCTGAAAAAGGCCTTGATCCAGCTCAAATAAAAGGAACAGGCAAAGATGGCCGAATCACAAAAGAGGACGCTGAAAATGCTAAGGCTCCTATGAAAGAAGCTCCAAAAGCTGCTGAAGCTAAACCTGCTGCAGCTCCGGCCCAAGTAAGCGTTTCTGGCGACAGAGATGAGAGAAGAGAAAAAATGTCATCTCTCAGAAAAACTGTGGCTCGAAGACTGGTTTCTGTTAAAAATGAAACGGCCATGCTTACCACCTTTAATGAGGTGAACATGCAGCCAATCATGGACTTGAGGTCTAAATACAAGGAGAAATTCAAAGATAAATATGAAGTAGGTTTAGGCTTCATGTCATTCTTCACCAAAGCGGTGACCATGGCATTGAAAGAGTGGCCAGCCGTGAATGCTCAAATTGATGGTAACGAAATAATTTACCATGACTATGCCGATGTCTCCATTGCAGTTTCTGCCCCTAAAGGCTTGATGGTTCCTGTCATCAGAAATGCTGAAAGCATGAGTTTCGACCAAATTGAGAAGGAGATCATCCGATTGGCAACTAAAGCCAGAGATGGTAAGCTTTCTATTGAAGAAATGAC
>JABXIP010000501.1 GCA_013373005.1 Cytophagia bacterium
AGAGTCGTTGGTAGTAAGGTCTGGAGAAATGACTGTCCAGTTGTTTCCTTTATCAGTGCTTTTATGCACGAATTGGCTTCCGAAATAAACCGTGCTGTTGTCAAACGGATCTTGAGCAATAGCAGCATTCCAGTTAAATCGAAGGTTTACTTTTGGGTCTTCATGAGTAGGTTTGACAAACTTAGATCTACCTGTTACTCTATCGTAACGAGACACATTGCCTTGCTGAGACATAGAATATCCGTAGCGGCTATCGTTCCTGTCTGGTACAACGTCAAAACCATCACCACCACCAATCGGCATAAAGTAATCGTTTCTAATACCTTCACCAGTCAATACATAGGCAGGTCCAACATAAGAACCGTTATCCTGTAAGCCACCATAAACATTGTAAGGGAATTCATTGTCTACGGCAATGTGATAAAACTGACCTACCGGAATATTTTCTATAAACTGCCAGGTTTTACCCATATCTCTAGTGATGGCCATACCACCGTCATTACCCAAAATCATGTATTTAGGATCATCAGGATTAATGTACAAAGCATGGTTATCAACGTGAATCAGGTTTCTACTAATAATATTCTGGAATGACTTACCACCGTCTTCACTTCGGTGCACATTAGTAAAGATGCTGTACACACGGTTTTCATTTTTCGGGTCTACAAATAGATCAAAATAGTAGAAAGGTCTGTTACCAATATCGTTTCCATTGTTAACCATCTCCCAGTGAGAACCACCATCATCTGAACGATATAAAGCGTTCTCTTTGGCTTCAATCAGAGCATATACCCTACTCGGTTTATTGGTAGCGAATGCAAAACCCATACGACCCAAATCGCCTTCAGGAATACCATTTTCTTTGGCAGTCTGCTTCTTCCAGGTATCACCGCCATCGAGCGTAATATAAAGTCCTGAGCTAGGGCCACCGGAAGTAAAGAACCAAGGCTCTCTTCTGTGTTGCCACATGTTCACCAATATTCTATTCGGGTTAGAAGGATCCATCACCATATCACCCACACCGGTTTTCTGGTCTACATAAAGCACCTTCTTCCAGGTAGCACCACCATCGGTAGTTTTATAAACACCTCTTTCTTCATGATCGCCCCAAGGTGAACCAATAGCACCAATGAATACAGTGTTAGGATCGTCTGGGTGAATGATAATTCTGTGAACATTTCTGGTCTTTTCAAGACCCATGAGTTGCCAGGTTTTACCGGCATCAAGGCTTCGATAAACACCATAACCACCTGTTAAGCTGTTTCTTGGGTTACCTTCTCCAGTACCCACCCAAACTACATCTGGGTTTTTCTGGCTTACAGCCACAGCACCGATGGAAAGCGGAAGCTCTGAATCGAAGATAGGCTCCCAGGCAATCCCACCACTTTCAGACTTCCAAAGTCCTCCTGAGGCAGATCCGGCATAGATAATTTCCGGATGATCGCGCACTACATCAATGGTAGTGATTCGCCCACTCATTGCAGCAGGTCCTATGCTACGTGGCTTTAGTGATTCCATTTTACTGAAATCAATTTGTTGTGCCGAAATGCTGAACGAAGTCAACAAAACAGCAAAACCCAAAATCAGCCTACTGATCTTGGGGTAAGGTAAAATCTCTAGTCGCATAATTTGTATCAAGGTTGATATTGTAATTGGACAGACAAGTAATTCAAAAGTTTATTGCAACACATGAAAATGGTATGAGTGGTAATAATGCGCTCTATATGTACCTGACTCTGACTTCAGACTTGGGCAATTGGACACTTGTTCTTAACTTCCTCGACCTTAAACCAATAACTATGAAATCCATTATTCGACTTTTCTCGCTATTTCTGCTGCTTCTCAGCCCTTCACTATATGGCCAGGTATCCAATAGGCTGGAGATGCTAGATATTTTCAACCTGGAGTACGTTTCAGACCCACAAATCTCACCGGATGGCTCGAAGGTTATTTATGTGAGAAACTTTAAAGATGTAATGACAGACAGAAACCTTTCTAATCTGTGGATTGCCAATTTCGATGGCTCCCAAAACAGACCATTGACTACCGGTGAGCACAATGACAGATCGCCAATTTGGTCGCATGATGGAAGCAAAATTGTATACCTATCCAACAAGTCTGGCCAAACGGAACTCTATCTCAGATGGATGGACACTGGTGATGAAATGGTTTTGGTGAATTCAGAGAAAACACCCTCCAACATCAGCTGGTCGCCAGACGATAAATATTTGGCTTTTAGCATGTTTATGCCCGTTGCCAAGCCATCACCTATTCAAATGCCGGCTAAACCTGCCGGAGCAAAATGGAACAACCCTCCAAAGTATGTCGATGATCTGACCTGGAGAATGGACGGTGTGGGTGAACTGCCAAGTGGATACACTCAACTATTTACTGTACCAGTTTCAGGTGGAACCCCAAGACAAATCACCGAAAGTCATTTCAATCACTCATCTCCAGAATGGAGTAGCGATGGTTCCAAGCTGTATTTTTCAGCCAATATGAGAGACGATGCTGAACTGGAAATTCAGGATTCAGATATCTATACCATCGATCTAAGCACTGGAGACATCAAACAACTGACTAAACGTTATGGGCCAGATGGCGATCCTAAAATATCACCTGATGGCAAACTTATGGCTTACCTCGGCTATGATGATTTGTACAAAGGCTATCAGCTTTCCAGACTCTATGTAGCCAACGCAGATGGAAGTAATTCTAAATTGATTTCAGGCAATCTGGATAGAGATGTAAGCGACATAACCTGGGCAGCAGACAGCAAAAGCATTTACTTCCTCTACACTGATAAAGCGCATGTAAAAATCGCCAATATTAACCTTTCAGGGAAAGTAACTGACCTAACCGAAGGTTTGGGAGGAAACTCTATTGGTAGGCCCTATACATCAGGTTCTTACAGCATTGCTGCGAATGGAAACTATGCCTATACCTGGGCTGAAACTAAAGAGCCAGCCGATTTAGGTACAGGTAACAAAGGCAATAACAGAAGAGTGACCAAAGTAAATGAAGACCTTTTCGATCACAAACAATTGGGCAAGGTGGAAGAAATCTGGTACAAATCTTCTCATGATGGTCTTGACATTCACGGATGGATCGTCACTCCTCCTGACTTTGATCCAAGCAAGAAATACCCCTTGATCCTCGAAATTCATGGTGGCCCATTCACCAGCTACGGCCCTGAGTTCTCAGCAGAAATTCAATTGATGGCAGCCCAGGGTTATGTAGTACTTTACACGAACCCAAGAGGAAGTACCAGTTATGGCGAAGCTTTTGGAAACGAAATCAACAAAAACTACCCAAGCCACGACTATGATGATTTGATGTCAGGGGTTGACGAGGTAATATCAAGAGGCTATATCGATGAAAGTCAGCTGTTTGTAACCGGTGGTTCCGGAGGTGGTGTGCTTACGTCATGGATTGTAGGCAAAACCGATCGTTTTAAGGCTGCAGTAGTGGCCAAGCCAGTAATCAACTGGTTCAGCTGGTCATTGAATGCAGATATGTCTGCCTTTGCTACCCGCTATTGGTTTGAGAAAAAGCCTTGGGAAGATCCGGAAACCTATATGAAGCATTCGCCTATTTCATATGTTGGCAACGTGACCACCCCAACCATGTTATTGACTGGTGAAGCAGATTTAAGGACGCCTATTCACGAATCGGAGCAGTTCTATACTGCGCTCAAACTTCAGGGAGTGGAAACTGCTATGGTGAGAATTCCGGGTGCCTTCCATGGTATTGCGGCACAGCCAAGCAACCTGATTGGTAAAGTGGCTGCCATCCTCACCTGGTTCGACAAGTATAAGACTGAGCCTGTATCTTTGGAAAGAGATAAGTGAAGAAGCTGGGAGCATGAAGCCGGAAGCGAGGAGTGAGAAGCCGGAGGCTGGGAGCTTGAAGCGAGAGGCATGAATCAAGAAACACAAAGGCCTTATGCAGTAATCGAAGCACTTAAGAACTGCCCCTTTAGGGGTTAGGGGTGAAATAGCGGGTAGCCGGAAAATGTGACTTCACCAGAGACTTTAAACATTGAACAATAAACCTTGAACTAATCCATGAATCAAAGAACACTTGGTAATAGCCAATTCAATATTAGTGAAGTAGGATTAGGCTGCTGGCAGCTGGGATCCGACTGGGGCGACAGCCTATCACCAGACAAGGCCTTCGAAATACTGCAAGCCTCTGTGGACCATGGAGTCAATTTCTTCGATACAGCAGATGTTTATGGAGCCGGCTTAAGCGAAAGCTATATCGGTGAGTTCCTGAAAAACGCTGGAGCAGAGATTAAGGTAGCTACCAAGTTTGGCCGAAATGGAGAAGTATTCCCAGATAAATACACAGAATCGGCTTTAAGAAACAGCATTGAAACTTCTTGCAAAAGACTTCAGGTTGATAGCCTCGATTTGCTACAGCTTCATTGTATACCTACCGAAGAACTCAGAAAGGGCCAAGTATTCAATTGGCTAAGAAAAGCCAAAGATGAAGGATTGATCAAGAACTTTGGAG
>JABXIP010000357.1 GCA_013373005.1 Cytophagia bacterium
AGGCCTATGAACACAAATCTCTTGGCTCCCTGACCAATGGCTCTGCTTTCAAAAACGCCCTGATCATTGGCTTGCTCGGCATATTCATAGCCGAAAATGTTATTTCTTCCGAAGATGTTTGAAGCCGAGCAATACAGGATAATGTTCTGCTTGATAAGCACCGCAGCATTCAAACTGAAATCGTGATACTGTGGTGTTTGGCTGTTCTGAAACCCTGGTTTGTTGGGATTATGAAATGGCCTCGGTGAAGCAAAGTTGTATGCTGCTCCCACCTGCGTCCTGATCGGATCGATCATGTGCTTCAGCACGAATGAGAAATTATGCGCAGAAAGAAATGAAGGTGTCATTAACTGATCGAAGTTTTGATACTCTCTCTCAGAGTCAACGTAGGAGTAAGAAACCCAATAATCTGTGTTCTTGATACTCTTATTATCTCTCCAGAATACATCCAACCCTTTGGCGCTTCCATAACCATCGTTGTTATAATTGCTTGGGTCGAAGTCCATTTGGTTTTCAAACTTCACCAGATCTTCATAATCCTTGTAATAGGTTTCAATCCTGAATATTCTGTCATTCTTTATTCGCTGATAATTAAGAATGTAGTGTGTCGCTCTTTCCGGCTTCAAAGCGGGTTGAACTATGCTGTATTCATTCTGAGGAGCCTGAACAAACTGTCCGTAAGCCAGAGAAAACTGTCCTTCATTGTTCAATTTGTAAGACATGGCCACTCGCGGGCTTAAAAAATGCTGATTCGTAATAGAAGTGTATTCGTGTCTCAGGCCAGTTCTGACCACAAACTTGTTTGAAGCAAAGTAATCTGCCTCCACAAAGTTGCCGAAGGAGTTATCCTTAATACTAGACCCATATGGGCTGCTATCCTTACTCCATATATCTCTTTCGTAATGTGTGTTGAACCATTCTGAACCCATATTCACCGCGAGCTTCTCGCTGGCATCCCATTGGAAAGTGAGCTTGGTGTGAATAGCCTGATCCAAATCATCAATGTTCTGCTGATTGAAATCCAGATTGTTCTTATTTCTGGTGGAAGAAATTCCACCCTTCACTGTCCATTTTGAATTGAGAATGTCTTTGTAGCTGGCATTGATGTAGAGATAGTTGTTGTTGATGCCTACTGTATCGGGCACATTCTGTTTGTTAATATTGTGCTGACGAATGATAAAAGCTGAATTATCTGAATTCACATAAAGCTTCAGTAAGCCATTTTCACGTACCTGCTGTCTGAAAACCAGCTCAGACACATGGCCATTAGGCGCCTCATCCCAGTTGAAAAATTGCTTTACCACATTTTGATATGGCCTTAGGTCGGTGTACTGAACCTTTCCAGAAATAGATGTTCTTTCCCATTTCTGAGTATAGGCAACATCTCCTCCAACCGACATCAGTGAGATATCTGCCTGAGATTCTATGGGCATATCATTAGAGTTTAGAATCAGTGCCGAAGACAATGCCTGGCCATATTCTGCAGAATAGCCTCCAGTGCTAAACGATGTTCCTTTAAAAAGGAATGGACTAAAACGACCTCGGGTTGGCACATTTGGAGCCGTAGCACCAAAGGCATTTCTAACTTCGAGCCCATCAATGAAAACTTTGGTTTCGTAGCCTTCTCCTCCACGCACGAAAAGTCTACCTGACTCGCCAACAGTGGCTGTTCCTGGCAAAGTATTGATGGCACCCATAATATCTCCTACAGCACTAGCGGTCGTGGCAATATCCAGAGGCTTTAAAACGGTGTTCTTTTTTACATCGCCAGCCTCATAAGAACCAGCAGTAATGGTTACTCCATCTACCTTATTGATCTCTTCTTCCAGCTGAAGTTCCATCGTAATTAACTTGCCTTCTACTGCAATAGATTTCTCTAAAGTCTTGAACCCGATAAAGCTGACCACGAGTATCTGCTTTCCTTCTTCGTAAGTCTCGAAAGAGAAAGTACCGTCTTCCAAACTTACAGCACCATCGAAGGTATCTTTGAGATAGACATTGGCTCCGGGGATGGTCTGACCTTGACCATCCCTAACCACGCCTTTGATTTGAGTTTGTGCGAATGCCTGTGCTGACAAAACAAGCATTAGAAATAAGTTGATGAGTTTTTGCATGACCGTTGGGCTTTTGATAAACCAAAGGTGATGCGAGCTCAGGCCTTTATTAAATAAGTCTTACCGAACTGTAGAATTAGGGAGATGAGTTGTAGGGTTCAACATGTATAGAAAGCATATCAAAACTATACACGTCACTGACGACATGTATAGAAATTGCGATTTTCTATACATGTTGAGCTCAAATCGACTCAAAATCCAAAATTATTATGTTTATTTTGGATTCAATTCCAAAATGGTTATGTTTATTTTGGATTCAATTCCAAAATGATGATAAATCGATATCAATTAACCTTTGCTAAAGAACGCCTTTTTCAAGGAAAGGCCCTTATTGTTTACGGCCCTAGACAAGTTGGGAAAACGACCTTTGTAGAATTACTTCTGGAAAACATACCAAACCAGAAAGTTCTATCATTAAATGGAGACGATTCTGACACAAGGGAACTTCTTTCAAAGCCAAACATCACATTGTTACAATCTATTCTTGGTGACAGTACGTTACTATTCATTGATGAAGCGCAAAGAATTGAGAATATCGGTGTTCTAATAAAGATCATCGTTGACCGAATTAAAAATGTGCAGGTAATAGCTACAGGTTCATCCTCATTCGAACTGGCCAGTCATATCAACGAACCCCTGACTGGCAGAAAATATGAAATGCTACTACTCCCCTTTTCATTTCAGGAGTTAGTAAGCAATAGTGACTTGATAACGGAAAAGAGAAGATTGAACGAGAGGCTAATTTTTGGTTCATACCCAGAAATTGTAACAAAACCAGCCAAATCTGAAGAGCACTTAAAGCTACTCACTGACAGCTATCTTTATAAAGACATCTTCACACTGGATAGTGTTAACAAGCCTCAATTATTACAGAAAATTGTAAAAGCTCTTGCGCTGCAAGTAGGGAGTGAAGTAAATATTAATGAATTAGCTCAGCTGGTTAAAGCTGATAATAAAACGGTAGAAAAATACATTTCCCTCCTAGAAATGGCTTTTGTTATTTTCACATTACCTGCATTTAGCAGAAACGTACGAAACGAAATTAAAAAGGGTAGAAAAATATACTTCTATGATAATGGGGTTCTAAACTCCGTGATTGGCAATATGGCTCCCATTCAGAAACGAACTGATATTGGGGCGCTTTGGGAAAATTACTTAATAAGCGAAAGGGTTAAGAGGCAATATCAACTTCAAATCTCAAGTCAAAACTACTTTTGGAGAACTACCCAACAACAAGAAGTAGACTTCATAGAGGAGAAGGGCTCGGAAATGAAGGCATTTGAATTCAAGTGGAATCCTAAATCGAAAGGTAAAATTCCCGCCACATTCACCAAAAATTATCCATCAGCCGAACCAGCTTTAATCAGCACCGATAACTATTACGAGTTCTTACTCCATCAGTATTAATACCTCAAAACCTCTTTCAAGCGACTATGGCCGCTTCGGCTCACAGGTAGTTGCTGGCCGTTTTTGAGGTAGAGAATGTAAGAGTCCTTCTCGTAAAGTTCCAACTTTTCAATATGCTTTACATTGACAATATGAGAGCGGTGTATACGAACAAAGTCACCATCGGGTAAGCCATTTTCAAGGGCCTTCATTCTCATAAGCTTCAAAAACTTGCCTTGATCTGAGTGGATGGCCACATAGTCATCTTGTGCTTCAAAGTGATGGATTTGCATCAGTGATAGAATCTGGATCTTATTACCCGTCTTCACTACGATCCTGTCTAGGCTTTCCTGCTCGGCACGAGCTTCTTTAAGGTTACTGAGTTCCTTTTGATTATGCTCCTGCTGACCCACCTTGGCAATAGCTTTCTTTACCGCCTCCTCAAAACGAGCTTCTGAATAAGGCTTCAAAAGATAATCAGTGGCATTGAGCTCAAAAGCCTTGATGGCATATTGGTCGAAAGCCGTACTGAAAATGACCACCGGAGGGTTTTCAATCAACTCCAGCATTTCGAAGCCTGTAATCTTAGGCATCTGAATGTCGAGGAATACTAAATCAGGATTATAATGCTGAATTGCTTTTAGGCCCTCAAATCCGTCAGAACATTCTGCAATCACCTCAACCTGATCGAACTTTTTGAGATACGCTTTTATTAGCTCCCTTGCCAGATTTTCGTCATCTATAATGATTGCTTTCATGCTTCAGTTTCTATTTGTGGAATGTCTAGCCTAACAGTAAAAATACGATCTGTTTTTTGCACTTCAACTAATTGACTCACTCCATAAATAAGAGTAAGCCTTTCACGCACATTCTTCAACCCAATGCCTTTACCTTTTCTGGAAACCGCATTCGGGTCGAATTCATTATTCACTTCAATCTTTAGCAGGTTTGCTTCCTTCCAGGCTTTCAGCTGAATAGTAATTTCTCCGAGGCTCTCGTAAATGCCATGCTTAATGGCATTTTCAAAAAGTGGTTGAAGAATAAGATTGGGCAACTTCATACCTCTAACTTCATCCAAAATCTCTTTTTCCACCTTCAGCCTTTCGCCAAACCTCACCCTTTCAATATCAAGGTAAAGCATAATATTATTGATTTCATCTTCCACAGTATTCATCTGGTCGTTCTCCTTGCCAAGAGAATAGCGAAGAAAATCAGAAAGCTTTACCACCATTTCGCGAGCTCGATCTGGTGCAATAATGGTTAGCGATGATATGGAATTAAGGCTATTGAAAATGAAATGTGGATTAATCTGAGACTTGAGCATTTCCAGCTCAGAGCTTTTGAGCATGGTTTCAAGCTGTGCCTGCCTTTGCGACTTGGTGTTCAAATCATCATAGTATAGAATCAGGTAATAAATCAGTACTACAATGGCATAATAAAGAACCCCCAAAGCACCTCGAAGAGGAAATGAGTCCGTAAGGAATTCATCGTAAAATTCTTCTTCTACTAAAGGCGTTACTATTAGTTTGAAAAGGAAAACCCCAACCAAAATGGAAATGGCAGCAGCGGCCAAATGGCTGATGACCTGATTCGCCATTTGAGATTTATCGAAAGTGCTGTAACGCACATTGAACCAATAAGCCAAACCAAGCCCCATGAAAAGAGCATTGAAAACCAGCGAATCAATCAGCGCGGTTTGCCAGGTAAGTCCATAGAAATTATACAAGGCAAAGCCAAAAATGGCTGCAATCAACACCCAGGTTATGAGATAAGGAATGAAGTTCTTATTCTTTAGAAAAGGATGCTGCATAAAAAAACCGCCCGAAGGCGGAATTTAGTAAAATTTAGAAACCTGTTTCATTAAAAAAGCCTCTCCATTTGGAGAGGCCTTCTTTATTTTACACTTCCACCGCCAAAGAGGACCAACCCTTGGACGATGAGTTCTTTACCGTTATTGGCTTCATTTTCTGCGATCATCTTTCTTTCGTCAGAGAATCCGCCAAATATCGCGGTAACCTTTACTTTCACGTTCATATCAGAAGGTACGCGAATATCGCAACCGCCAAATAGAATAAATACATCCAAAACATTCGTGCCGTGGTTAAGATCTGCGTTCATTAAGTTTAAATCTGTTCCTCCAAAAATTGAAGTGAGTTTGCCGCCTTTGAATTGCTTTGAGGTGACCATTCTCTCTGCTCCTCCGAATACGGCCAGTTCATCAACGAAGTCGAGATCTCCTCCGTCAATATTTTTTTTTTCGTAATCTCTGCTATGATTGGCTTTCTTAAGAATTAGAGAGGCTCCAATGACAACAAATACAAGTGGCCAAAGTCTGAAAATGTCTCTAAAGTCAAAATCCCACCAGTAGTATTCCGCCATTTCATCGAGTAGAAAAACTCCACCGATAATGATGAGGGTGATTCCAAATCCTACCTTCTCTCGAACAGTAGCAATGAAAATACCAATCACAATCATAAATGTGTGCCATCTGAAAAGATAGCTTGGAAGACGAAAGTCGAACACATGAAGATTGTCTAGCGTAAGTACCGCTCCTATTATCAAGAAGAGAGCACCGATGATAACACGTCTATTCATTTGAGAATCCATGATTTGAGTTTTTACGTTGTTGCTATTTTGAGTTTTAACCCTTGGGCTTCAGGCGACCAAACCTTTGTCCAAATCGTTGTTTTTGTTTTTGACTACTCAAATGTACGGGGACAAGGGCTCTCGCGGAGTAGAGAATTCGGTAAACGAACGCCTCCTCTCGGTAAACATCAGAACGGTTCGACTAAAAATTTAGAAGAATGAAGGCTACTCGGTGAATTAGGCCAATTTCATTTCAATAACAGTCTTTCAATGCCTAATTTTGGCTTCCTCTGAAAAACGTACAGATCACGATGGAATACAGAATTGAAAAAGACACCATGGGCGAGGTTCAGGTACCTGCCGATAAATATTGGGGCGCACAAACCGAGCGTTCAAGAAACAACTTTAAAATTGGCCCTGAGGCCAGCATGCCGCTAGAAGTGGTATATGGCTTTGCCTACCTAAAGAAAGCAGCAGCCCACACTAACTGCGCCTTGGGTGTAATGTCTGAAGAAAAAAGAGACCTAATTTCTAAGGTATGTGACGAAATTTTAGAAGGTCAGCATGACGATCAGTTTCCATTAGTTATCTGGCAAACCGGTTCAGGTACACAATCAAATATGAATGTGAATGAAGTGGTTTCAAACAGGGCACATGTTCTGGCCGGAAATAAACTTGGTGAGGGAAAGAGCCCCATTCACCCAAATGACGATGTGAACAAATCACAATCATCTAACGATACCTATCCAACCGGAATGCACATTGCCTGCTACAAACTGATTGTAGAAAACACCATTCCTGGAGTTGAATTGCTAAGAGATACTTTGAAAGCTAAATCTGAGGCTTTCATGAACGTAGTGAAAATTGGTAGAACTCACCTAATGGACGCTACTCCATTGACTTTGGGTCAGGAGTTTTCTGGTTACGTTTCTCAATTGAATCATGGCTTGAAGGCCTTAAGAAATACACTTGATCACCTTTCTGAGTTGGCTCTTGGCGGAACAGCCGTTGGAACCGGAATCAATACACCTGAAGGTTATGCTGATTTAGTTGCTCAGAAAATCGCTGAATTTACCGGGCTTCCTTTCATTTCTGCCGAAAACAAATTTGAGGCGCTTGCCGCTCACGATGCTTTGGTAGAAACCCATGGTGCATTGAAGCAAATGGCCGTTTCATTGAATAAAATCGCTAACGACATTAGAATGCTGGCTTCGGGCCCAAGATCTGGAATTGGTGAAATCATTATTCCTTCAAACGAACCTGGTTCTTCTATTATGCCGGGCAAGGTAAACCCAACTCAGTGTGAGGCAATGACTATGGTTTGTGCTCAGGTAATGGGAAATGATGTGACCGTTACTGTTGGTGGTACTCAGGGACACTACGAACTCAACGTATTTAAGCCGGTGATGGCATATAATGTATTGCAGTCTGCTCGTTTGATTGGTGACGCTTGTGTATCGTTCACCGAGAATTGTGCTATTGGCATTGAACCTAATTACAAGAGTATTGAGCAACATGTAAACAACTCATTAATGCTGGTTACTGCCTTAAATACGAAAATCGGATACGAAAAAGCGGCTAAAATAGCCAAAACAGCACACGAGAATGGCACTACTCTTAAAGAAGAGGCTGTGAACCTTGGGTACCTGACCGCTGAAGAATTTGACGAGTGGGTAAGGCCAGAGGATATGATCGGCAGTTTGAAAAGCTGATAAGAATAAGCTAATTTGTAGACAAAGAATTGATAAATAAATTCCTATGAAACCTCAAAAGGCATTATTAACTCTGATTTTGGGAATTATGGTAGCCAGTGTTGCCATAGCCCAAACTTCCGATACTCGTCCACTGACGAAGAAGGAGAAAAAGGAGTGGAAAAAGAAGAAAAGAAAGATGTCTGCTGAAGACTTCCGTAATATGTATGAGGAGAACTCTGGCCAAAAGGCACAAATTGCCAGCATGGAGAGTGAAATCAGTAATTTAGAGTCACAAATTTCATCGAAGGATGAAAAGATAAGCGACCTTCAGAAACAGGTTACCAGAATGCAGGCAGCCTATCAGGCAGCTCAGAATGAGATAGAAAAACTAAAGGCAGAACAAGCTAATAGGCCTGTTTACAACCCTAACCTTATCAATGGAGAAGACTTCTCCGTAGGAGTCGTTTTCAAAGTTCAGGTGGGAGCTTTCAGGAAAATGGATCTTGAGAAGTACGCCAATTCTTCTAAAGAGTTCTCTGAAGAAGGAGCTGATGACTTGAGAAAATATGTAATTGGAAACTTCAGAAATTATGAAGACGCCAATGTATTGAAGAGATATCTTCGTGAAATGGGCGTGGAAGATGCCTGGATTGTACCTTACAAAGATGGCCAAAGAGTGCCATTGAAAGATGTACTACCAGGGGCTCCAGGCGAGAACTAAGAATATTTTTACGTTGTTAAAGGCAGTGTCTTCAACGGACACTGCTTTTTTTATACAAAAAATCTGAATATCCTTTAATTTTAGAGAATGCAGAAGAGGTGGATTTTTAATGAGGATTTAGATGCGAATGCTGTAAATACCCTTCATGAAGAACTTGGTGTAAGTCAAACACTTGCCAAGCTCATCCACCAAAAGGGCATCAATACTTATGAAGAAGCCCGAACATTCTTTAGACCAAGCCTAGATCAGCTTCACGATCCATTTCTTATGAAAGATATGGACAAGGCTGTGAACCGACTCACGGAAGGTATTGCCAACGATGAAAATATTCTGGTTTATGGCGACTACGATGTAGATGGTACTACTGCAGTTGCCACTTTCTATGGTTTCCTTTCTAAATTCTACCACAAGCTGGAATACTACATTCCCGATAGGTATAAAGAGGGTTATGGCGTTTCTGAAGAGGGCATTCAATATGCTTCCCAAAATGGTTATTCGCTTATTGTTACTCTCGACTGTGGTATTAAGGCCGTTGAAATGGTAGCCTTAGCGAATGAGCAGGGTATAGATGTAATTATTTGTGATCACCATACTCCGGGAGAAGAATTACCAGCAGCTCATGCCGTGCTCGATCCAAAACAAGTAGACTGTGACTATCCGTATAAAGAGCTTTCAGGCTGTGGGGTAGGTTTCAAACTGCTTCAGGGTTTTTGTATTCAAAGTGGGGTTGAAATTGAAGAACTTTACCAATTTCTCGATTTACTGGCCGTTTCAATAGCCTCTGATATTGTGCCCATTACTGGTGAAAATCGCGTTTTAGCTTACTTCGGACTCAAAAAACTTAATCAGTCTCCAAGGCCAGGACTCAAAGCACTGATTGATTTGTGCAAAGGCAATCGAGACCTGACTATCTCCGGAATCGTCTTCGGTATTGGCCCAAGAATTAATGCTGCCGGAAGAATGGATCATGCCGGTTCGGCTGTGGCTCTTCTTCTCGCTAAAGACGAAGATGAGGCCAACCTTCTGGCCGAAATGGTAAATAATAAGAATGATGCCCGGAGAGACTTCGACAGTAATATTACTGAAGAAGCCATTCAAATGATTTCTTCCAACAATGACCTCACCCATGCCAAGTCTACCGTATTGTATAAAGAAGATTGGCATAAAGGGGTAATAGGCATTGTAGCTTCCCGATGCATTGAGAAATTTTATCGCCCAACCGTAATTCTGACCGAATCGAACGACAAAGTAACTGGTTCGGCCAGATCTGTTGATGGCTTCGATGTTTACGCAGCTATTTCAGAATGCTCAGACCTTCTCGATCAGTTTGGCGGTCATATGTATGCGGCAGGCGTGACGATGTCTATTGAGAACGTTGCCGCCTTTCAGAAGAAATTCGAAGAAGTAGTATCGCGCCAGATTACGGATGAACAACTCATTCCTTCACTTTATGTCGATACCATTATTGGTCTGGAGGAAATAGACAGGAAATTCTTCAACATTGTTAACCAGATGGCTCCATTTGGTCCACAAAACATGCAACCCATGTTTATGGCTGAGCAAATTCAGGCTTCAAATGTTAAACTTTTAAAAGATCAGCATCTTAAGTTTACTGCCAAACAAGAAGGCACTAATGTTGCTTATGACGCCATAGGTTTTGGCTTGGGAGATTATTATGATCTGGTAAATTGTGGACTCAAGTTTCAAATGGCCTTTACCATAGAAGAAAACGATTTTAGAGGGCATAAAACCCTTCAACTCTTCGTCAAAGACATCAAGTTTGACGATTAATTAATAATGAATGAAGCTAACTGCAGAGAACCTAATTAAAATCTACAAGAAGCGTAAAGTTGTCAACAACATCTCTGTAGAGGTCAATCAGGGTGAAATTGTTGGTCTATTAGGCCCGAATGGTGCAGGAAAAACCACTTCATTCTATATGATTGTGGGCTTAATTAAGCCAAACGAAGGAACAATTCACCTCGATAGCGAAGACATTACGCCACTGCCCATGTTCAAAAGAGCTCAAATGGGTATCGGCTATTTAGCTCAAGAGCCTTCTGTCTTTAGAAAGCTTACCGTTGAGCAGAATATTATGGCCGTGTTGGAAATGACCAAACTCAGTAAGACCGAGCAAAAGGAGAAAATGGAGTCTCTACTGGAGGAATTCAGCCTTACACATGTGAGAAAAAATCTAGGGCGTGTACTTTCTGGTGGTGAGCGCAGAAGAACGGAAATTGCCAGAGCACTTTCTGTAGATCCGAAGTTTGTCTTACTCGATGAACCTTTTGCCGGAGTAGACCCTATTGCGGTTGAAGAAATACAAAGCATTGTAGCTCAGCTAAAAAACAGAAATATCGGAATACTCATTACCGACCACAATGTACAGGAGACTCTCTCTATAACAGATCGGGCCTATCTCATGTTCGAAGGAAAATTGCTGAAAGCCGGAACTGCAGAAGAATTAGCTGCCGATGAACAGGTAAGAAAAGTGTATCTTGGACAACACTTTGAGCTAAAAAGAAAAATCTAGATGGCCATAATCAATTCTATCCTAACCTGGGTCATGAAGAAACGCATGCACCAGATTGAGCTATTCATGAAATACCCTCATGAAGTGCAGGAAGAATTGTTTAAAAGGCTGATTACTACTGCTCGAAATACGGAATTCGGACGGACCCATGGCTTTGCCGATGTCCACAATGTTGAGCAATTCCGAAAGCTGATTCCTGTCTTTTCATACGAAGAAATTAGCCCATACATAGAGCGAAATATGGCTGGTGAGCAAAACCTGCTTTGGCCATCTGATGTCAAATGGTTTGCCAAGTCGTCCGGCACCACCAACGCCCGAAGTAAATTCATTCCTGTGTCTTATGAGGCACTTGAAGAATGCCACTTTAAAGGAGGAAAAGACCTACTGAGCATTTATTGTAATCACTTTCCAGACACGAAAATGTTCGATGGAAAAGGGCTTACCATCGGTGGCAGCCAGCAGGTAAATCAGCACGACAGCAATAGCGAATCGTTCTATGGAGATGTCTCTGCTGTAATCATGTCTAACCTTCCTTATTGGACACGTTTTGTTCGGACTCCAACATTGGATATCGCTCTGATGGATGAGTGGGAGTCCAAGATTGAGAAGATGGCAGAGGTAACAATGAATGAGAATGTAACCAGCATATCTGGTGTTCCTACCTGGACCATTGTACTTCTTCAAAGGATTCTTGAGCTAACGGGAGCCAAAGACATTTCAGAAGTATGGCCCAATCTGGAAGTGTTCTTTCATGGAGCCGTAGCTTTCGGCCCATACAAGAATGTTTTCGATAAGTTGGTTCCGGCCAACAAAATGAGGTATATGGAAACCTATAATGCCTCTGAGGGCTTTTTTGGAATCCAGTTTGAACCTGATTCAGAAGACATGCTGCTGATGCTGGATTACGGCATCTACTACGAGTTTATTCCTTACTCAGAAATTCAAAATGACCAGCCAAAAGTCATTGGGCTGGATGAAGTAAAAGTGGGAGAGCATTACGCCATACTTATTTCTACCAATGCCGGTCTTTGGAGGTACAAAATTGGAGATACGGTAGTTTTTACTTCAACCAATCCGTACAAAATCAAAATCTCCGGCAGAACCAAGCACTACATCAATGCTTTTGGTGAAGAGGTAGTAGTTGAAAATGCCGAAAGAGCAGTTGCGGTAGCCTGTGAAACAACGGGGGCTACTATCAATAATTTTACGGCCGCGCCAAAGTATTTTGGCGAGAATGAAAAAGGAGCTCACGAATGGATCATAGAATTTGAGAATGAGCCAACCGATCCCGAAGAGTTCACTAAAATTCTGGATTCAACCCTTAGAAGAATCAACTCAGACTATGATGCCAAAAGGCATAAAAGCCTGGCCCTGAGTCTTCCGATTGTTCACATGGCTCAGCCGGGCACATTCTATGAGTGGATGAAGAGAAGAGGCAAATTAGGTGGCCAAAACAAGGTACCAAGACTCTCTAACACGCGCGAGTACCTTGATGATATTCTTGCGCTCATCGGTTCTTCTGAGCTTAGCCAATAAAAAAAGGCGGTTACCCGCCCCTTTCACACGTAAACTTCGATTGTTTAGTCACCCCATTTAATTTGACAGCCTATGGCTTTGGTGCTTTTAGTTGGGATATCGGCACCAGATATCAAGTTTTCAACCGCCTCTTCCACATAATGCTTACTGGCGGCATCAGCATTTCTGCTATTATTATCGATTGCCCCTATATACTCTATTCTAAAATTATTCTTTGAAACTTTGTTCAATACATAAACATGAGGTGTATTGGTAGCTCCATATGTTTTAGTGGTTTCCTGAGTTTCATCAATCACATATGGAAAGGCATAAGATTTTTCTTTAGCTCTTGCCTGCATGTTTTCATAAGAGTCACCAGGAGATTTATTAGTATCGTTGGGCTGAATGGCCAATACCGGAAAGCCCTGATCCGCATATTTATTATGAAGCTCAATAATCCGATCTTCATACATATTGGCATACGGGCAGGTATTGCAAGTAAACACTAAAATATAGCCTTTAGCTGCTTCATTGGTTTCCAGGGAAACTATCCGGCCATCAACGTTCTTTAAGTTGAAATCAGCGGCTTTGTCGCCAACTCCCAATCCGTCCAGTCTTTCACCATTGAAGGGAAAAAGAAGTATAGAAACGAACAGTAATACTTTTAAGGTTTGCATGGTTTTATAGTTTAATCTGTTAATTCCTTAATGATTGATTCTATTTCCCCCTCTTGCAATTCCTTTTCTACAAACTTCCTTTTTCCGGTTTGATGATTAATAACCAAAGTGGCAGGAATTGCTCCGCTCCAAGACGGATCTACCTTGTCTATCCATGAATTGTAATCAATGTTATCTAATAAAATAATGTCTGCTGTAATGCCTTTGGTTTCAACAAACGGAATAACCTTCTGATGAAATTCATCTGCGAAATCAAGGGATACTAGTGTCACGTTCACCGAAGAATTATTCTGATGAAGTTGCTGAAAATAGGGAATCTCGGCAATGCAGGGCTTACACCAGGTAGCCCAGAAATTAATCACCTCAACTTTATCCGATGGAGCCTCTATTATATTCTCTAGTGCATCGAACTTGACAACCTCCAGCCTTTGTTTCTCAGAGCAAGAAACAACAATGGCAAGCAATAGGATAAGGCTGAAGCTACGCATGTCTTCTATAAACGCCTATGAGATGATAATGTTGAGGCTTTACTGAAAGTGGCTCAAATCGGAGTAGAATATATGTAGATACAAGTATTTTCAAAATTGTATTATTCTAATGACCACCTCTCTATGATACTTCAATGTAATTTGAAAGTTATGCCCATGTCATCTAAAGCCATGGATTGTAAGATTCTTAGTTAATCTTGACTTAACATGCAATGACCTGAATACCCACTCCCTAAATTGCCCCTCAGGGCATCTATTAGTTCATTAAACCTATTCTTTCTGAGTGAGGTTTTAGACAAAAAAAAGTCATTTCTATGAATGAAAGTCGCTTCCTAAACGAGGAAGATTTAGACAAAAAAAAGAATCAAAAATTTAGACCATTTTTTTTCCACATTTTCAAACACTTATCCACAGTTTTCC
>JABXIP010000509.1 GCA_013373005.1 Cytophagia bacterium
CGAGAGATCATACAACGCACTTTTTCACCTCCGGAAAGCACATTCGATTTTTTGAAAACTTCTTCGCCTGAGAAGAGCATTTTGCCAAGGAAGCCACGGATAAACACTTCATCCTTTTCGCCTTCTGAGAACTGTCTCAGCCAGTCGATTAGGTTTTCGTTAGAGTTGAAGTATTTAGAGTTGTCGTTTGGCAAGTAAGCCGTTGTGATGGTCTGACCGAATTTGAATTCGCCTGAATCGGCTTTTTCTTCGCCCATCAATATCTTAAAGAATGAGGTAGTAGCCGTACTGTCTTTGCTCAGCACAGCGATTTTATCTCCTCTGTTCACGAATAGATCCAGACCGCTAAAAAGGGTCTTCTCATCATTCGATTTTGAAAGGTTTTTGATCTCCAAAATCTGATCACCAGCCTGTCTGGCTTGTTGGAAAATAATGGCCGGATATCTTCTGGTAGAAGGCTGAATGTCTTCCACATTGATTTTATCCAATAGCTTTCTTCTACTGGTTGCCTGCTTCGATTTAGAGGCGTTAGCTGAGAATCGAGCGATGAATTCCTGTAATTCCTTCTTCTTCTCTTCTGCTTTTTTGTTGGCTGATGAACGCTGAGATAGCGCCAATTGGCTCGACTGATACCAGAAGCTATAGTTACCGGTGTAAAGTTTTACCTGGCTGAAGTCGATGTCTACAATATTGGTACAGATGGTATCGAGGAAGTGACGGTCGTGAGATACAACAATCACCGTATTTTTGAATTCTAGCAAGAAGTCTTCCAACCACCCGATGGTATTCAGGTCAAGGTCGTTGGTAGGCTCATCGAGAATAAGGATATCAGGGTTGCCGAATAAGGCCTGCGCCAAAAGCACTCTTACTTTCTGGCTACCATTCAGGTCTTTCATTAGGCTGTAATGAAGATCTTCAGTAATACCCAAGCCGCTCAGTAAAGCAGCAGCATCAGACTCTGCATTCCAGCCATCCATTTCAGCAAACTGAGCTTCGAGTTCAGAGGCTTTGATGCCGTCTTCTTCTGAGAAATCGGGCTTCATATAGATAGCATCCTTTTCTTTCATGATGCTCCAAAGTACGGTGTGACCCATCATTACCGTATCGAGCACCGTTGTTTCATCGAACTCAAAGTGGTTCTGCTTCAATACAGCCATTCGCTTGCCCGGTTCAATAGAAACAGTACCTGAGTTAGGATCAATTTCTCCAGAAAGGATTTTCAGAAAAGTAGATTTACCCGCTCCATTGGCTCCAATAACTCCGTAACAGTTATTGCCTTGAAACTTGATATTTACTTCATCGAATAAGACTCTTTTTCCAAAAGCTAGGGATACATTCTGAGCTGCTATCATATGGCTTGTATTTCAGGCCGCAAAGGTAGGGGTTTTATAGGAGGGACTGAAATGAACCGAAGGTTTTAATATTGAAACCTGATGACTCTATCTGAAATAGGATCAACCAGCATAGTAAGCTTATCAGCATGGTACTGGTATTCATAGGCTGTAATCACCTGTCCATTGTTGATTTGAAGCGTGAGTTTATTATTTGTATCGAAGATTGAGCCTACGTTTAGAAGAGAAACAACGCCTAGGTTTGTGAAGTTATTTGGGCGATTGTCGAATGTGTATTTGGTAAAGTACCAGAGCTTGTCTTTGTATAGAAAAGTATTCTGCAATGCAAAAGAGCTGACAAAACCGGAGCCAATCATGTTTCCGTTCTCATATTGTGAAAGGTGATCTTTATAAATATAAAAACCACCCTCAGGAGATCTCATTCTAAAAGATTCCCATTGAGCATTAACTAAAAAGCCTGTGTTTGGGGTGGGGCTAGTGCGAGTCACCATGCTGCTATCCCGGTATTCAAAATCCGTAAATCGATTCGGTTCCGCAGCACCGAAAGGTGTTTCCAAGATTTTCACCATTAAGTCTCCCTCGTATATAAAGTCTATTTTCTGATCAGGTTCAGACGGAAACACCCAATCTGTACTTTCAGCATTCAAAACGGGGTAGTAAACGAAGGCACCAGTGTATTGAATACCATTATTTAAAAACTCCACCTTTTTGTCGGCATGACCATTTACGGTTATAGTGGCTGTTTTGATAAACTCTTGGTCGGGATTTGGGCTGTCAGAACACGACCAAAAAATCGCTAGCAGTAATAGCAGAGATACAGAGATTGACTTTTTCACAGTGTGAGTTTTAGTCAATTTAAACAAAAATGTAGTTTTCTCTTTAGACTAGTCGGCCTTCTTAAATGTCGCCATAAAGAACATGGCCTGACCTTCGGTACTGAATTTTTCCGGATAACTGTCACCATTTAAGTTATAGCAAATAATGAGTTTCTCTTTCTCCAGCTTGTAGATGGCTTTAAATGTCTTGCCTGCATTGGGGCCGTCTTGTCCATGAATATCTATTCTGTTACCATCTATTATTACGGTTCCCTTGTCCAGGTTTTCAGATTGGACAGTGTATTGGTCATCTTCAATCAATAAGTACTGATCTGTGAATGCAGATTCTGGTAGTTGCATCCCTCCAATTTCCTGCATAACAGGAATCCATTTACCATTCAATTCTGAAGTTTCTTTTTTACCCGAACAGTTAAGGATAGAGATGACAAGGAATAAGGCTATTAGTTTACGCATAGAGTTGAAATTGAATAGAATAAATCTAATCAATTTTGAGAACAAGAGAGGTGAAGGTTAAGCCTCCTTCACTTCTAAGTTCAGTTCTTCTGTTTTTCTTGGAATTACCTTAAGACCAAAAAGAGGCCTTAAGAATCCGATTCTTCTAATCACAAACTCATACAGTCCAAGACAGCCGACTGTGGTGATGGCTACCACTAGGATGAACTGTACCATCACCGGTAAATCCATAGGGAAAATCAACCAACAAGCGCCATAGAGCATAAACATGTGAATGATATAAACAGGGTATGCGGCCTGACTGAGGTAGCTAAGTGCTTTGCTGGGTCTGTTCAGGTATTTTATGGCAAAGCCGAAGGCCGAGAAAATCCATAGGCATGACTCTATAGACATCATGTAACCTGCAGCAACCAGGTTGAGCTCTAGGTATCTGTAAGTATAAAGTCCAGCCGCAACGACCAGGAATATCCATTTACCCTTTGAAATCATAGCCCAGAACTTGTCTCCACTGTATACAAAGCAGAATCCGAAGAAGAAAGCAAGCAGTCCAATAAAGAATCCATGCCAGGTTTGCGCATACAGCTCAAAAGGGGAGGGCTTCACAATGAGTACTTCAGAAACCATCACCAGCATGGCTACTAAAAGACCTAGAGGATTACCAAACAGCCATTTAATTCCTCTGGCTATTTTCCCCTCATTGTACTTTTTCAGGTAGAAGAAAAGAGGTGCCAGTAGCAATACATAAGCGAAGATGTTACCCAGAAACCATAGGTGACCAGCCGATGGCTGATATCTTAAGGGCTGATCATAATAGTCGAGAATTACAAATACATGCAATGGCACAATGGCTATGATTCCGAATATGAATGGCACCAATATTCTTACAAACCTTTCTTTGAGCAG
>JABXIP010000307.1 GCA_013373005.1 Cytophagia bacterium
AAAAAAGCCCGGCCTTATGCAGACCGGGCTTTTCAATGCCGTGAGTACGGTATTGTCAAGTCATATTCTTCCCGATCTTATTTTGCAAAAGACATATTTCACCCAAGCCAAAATCACTGTGATTAAAATAGGCTGACGGTGATAGCCATGTGTTTTCTGAGCGCATATTGTTCTGTTGCATTTTCAAATTCATTTAAAACAAAAAACCCGAACCAATTGGCCCGGGTTTCTAAGTGTCTTTATACTTAAGCTTAACTTTTAAACCCGAACCGAAGCACATCACAATCATTGTAGCCCAATGTCTCCATTGGCTGTACTCTACTGATATGTGAGAATAGTGCTTTCATTTTTTCTTCGGCACAAAGGTAGAAAAAGAGTTTTCTATTTTCCAAGTGTCTGAAATTCAGGGGGTAATTTTTCACTCTTTATATTAAAAAGGTAATTACCTGATAATCAGATTATTAGTTAATGTAAAGTTTTTGAAAAAAATTCAAGTCACTGATTAAAAACGTAAAACCGTTTATGCGATTATATTAAAAACCATCGTAAATCAACTCATACATCTCATTCCAGAAATTGCCACCTTGAAAGTCTCCAATTTGGGTCATTCCAACGAATACCATTTGTTCTTGAGGATCTATAAAGAACTGAGTGTTGAAATAGCCACTCCATTCATAAGTACCTGGAGATTTTGGACTCTTCTTGGTTGGCTTGTCTTGATATAGTTGAAAGCCAAGTGCAAAGCTACCATCGGAACCCTTAGGATAATTTTCATAGTCATTGATGACTATTGGTAATTGGTCTTTCGTCATTTCAGCCATCGCTTCTTTTCCTAATAATTGGCCACCGCCTTCAACCAGTGTTTCTATGAATTTGGTGTAGTCTATAATGGAAGAGGTCAAGCCTGCGCCACCGGCAAAAAAGTCTCTCGGCCCTTGTTTTGGGTAGTCTACCAAGGCTCCCATTCCTAGATTGTCAGCTGACTGATAGGCTCCATTGACCTTAATGGCCACTGGAGCAAGTCTGTTAAATTTCGATTCAGGTAAGTAGAAATAAGTATCTGGCATACCCACCACATCGAAAATGTGCTCTTTAAAGTATTGATCCAATTTCTGACCGGAAATCACTTCTACAATTCGCCCCATAACGTCCATATTCAAGCCATAGGAGAATCGAGCTCCTGGTTGGTGCGCCAATGGTACTTCAGCTAGTCTGTTTATCCACTCTTCAGTAGTCCATTCTTCATGCGAAAAGCCTACGTTCATGTCGAATTTCTCATAAACAGCCATCAATTTTCCAGGGTTGAAAGAGCCATAGACAATCCCTGAAGTGTGTGTCATCAGGTTTCTGATAGTTACGGGTTTTTCTACCGGCACTGTGGTATAGCTCGAGTCGGCAGGATTAAATTCATCCAGCACTACTTGGTTTTTAAAGGCTGGGATGTACTCATAAACTGGAGCATCGAGATTTACTTTTCCTTGCTCCACCAATTGCATCATGGCTACACTGGTAACAGCCTTGGTCATAGATGCCAATCGGTAGAGGTCATCATTTTTAAAAGGTCTACCTGCTATTTCTCCAAAACTCTTTTCATAGACTATATGGCCATTTCTAGCAATTAGAAAGGTGCCTCCTGGGATCACTGTATCTGAAACCGCCTTCTGAATGTAGCTATCGAAGCTGTTTTCGAAGGATTGGCTGAATCCCTGAGCTGGTGGATCAGTTGGGGAAAGCCAAGCACTTTCGTTTTCTTTTGGTTGACAACTGCTAAAGATTAAGAGAAAGCTTAAGAGCAAATAATGTGGTTTCATGGTTTATGATTTGCTACAATTTAGAAAAAGAAGTGGAATAGTGTTCATGGAATTTGAGCAAGTCAATTGAGTTTGACTTTACATACTTTTTCGTAATTTAAGACTAGAACTCACTGACTATGAAGGCTTTCTTGCCTATGCTGGCGATATTTCTTTTTGTTCACCCGAAACCTCGAAAAGGAGAATTTTCAACTGAGCACTTTACACTGGCTTACCCTGAAGAATGGGTTGTGAGACCGGTTGAAAATACTACTAAGGTGAACCTGATATTGGAGACAGAGAAATTCAGTATATGGAGTCCACTCAAACCAGATGAAGACAGAAGGGTGCTAAAGCTCACCATCCCCAGCACTATTTACTACAAAAAGAGTCCTTCTATTAAGAAGATTAATAATGAGATTTGGAAAGGAGCAAAGCGGAAGTTAGTTGAACCTGAGAGAGTATCTTCCGAACAAGGTGAAAGGGATGGTGTCTCTTATATCAAGACCGTTGTAACCAGCCAAGTTGGTTTTGGATTTGAAACCACGGAGTACTATGTTTTCTCTATTAATGATACTCCTTATGTGCTATACATGACAACTAGTAGGAAGGATTATGATAAGCAGAGTCAGGCTTGGAGCCAAATATGGTCTGATATTAATTTTCAATAATCTCTTTTCTAAAATGAACCTCTGAAGATAACACACGACTAATTGTTGAAGAGGGCATGAAAAGGGACTCCGAACAGATTTTTGATGAGCTATTGATCATTCGTTGTCAAGAGCGAGATGAAGAAGCAGTGAGTCTGCTTTGGAAGCGCTGGCAGCCTAGAATCCTTAAATGGTCGTTCGACTTTCTAAAGGATCAGGATTTGGCTGATGAGATAGCTCAGGAAAGCTGGATATCCATTTTCAAAGGCATAAGTAAATTGAAAGATCCAGCCCTGTTTAGGTTCTGGGCATACCGAATAGTTCAACGCAGGTCGATGGATTACTTCAGACTGAAACAGAAGGAGCAATCGCTTGTCAAAGAAATGGGTAAGGAGCAGATAGAGCTTGATACTGAACCAATAACTGACCAGGTAGAGGTTATGCTGAGAACCATAAAGGAACTGCCTGAAATGCAGCAGCAGATGCTGAGGCTCTTTTATCTGGAGAAATATTCGGTAAAGGGAATTGCCAAATTGATGGAGCTACCAGAAGGTACTATCAAGTCCAGGCTGTTTCATGCAAGACAATTATTAAAGAACAAACTCATGGAGGTGAATCATGAATAAATCAGAAAAAGAATTCGATGTGCTCATTCAAGAGGCATTGAGCAAAGAAGAAGCAAAGTATTTCGATGAAATGGCTGAGCAAAATGTACCGCAAATGGTCCTTGGGCTCTTCAAGGGTAAAAACAGTTGGCTGAATATTGTTATGATTGTTGTGAATCTTGGGGTCTTCGGAATAGGTATATATACATTCACGGAGATGCTCAAGACTGAGTCGACTAATCTAAAATTGGAATGGATGTTTTATACTCTTATGTGTTTTTTAATGATGGTGTTGTTCAAGCTTTGGAGCTGGAACCAAATGGATAGAAATGCCCTCATGAGAGAAATAAAAAGGCTGGAGTATCAGGTGTCATTATTGAGCAAAAAGAAAAATTAGAATTCCAATAAATGACAGAATAGGGTATGGTTAGAAATAGCCATACCTTTGTTGTGCATGCCTATTAAAACCATTCGGCATGTTGTTTAAATTTATTTATGTCATTTGCCTCCCTCGGGTTATCCAAGTCCCTGTTACATGCGGTTAACAAAAAAGGATACACTACTCCATCTCCTATTCAGGAAAAGGCTATTCCTCATATATTACAAAGAAGAGATGTAATGGCGTCTGCTCAGACCGGAACAGGGAAAACTGCCGGGTTTACCTTGCCTCTTCTCCAAATTCTTTCGGAGACCCATCAGCCTAAGAGAAGGCCTATCAGAGCTTTGGTGCTAACTCCTACTCGCGAGCTTGCTGCTCAGGTGGAGGAAAGTGTTAAAACCTATGGTGAATTTCTTCATTTGGAATCGGCTGTGATTTTCGGAGGAGTGAATCAAAACCCACAGGTTCGGGCAATACGCAATGGTGTAGATGTATTAATTGCTACTCCCGGCCGATTGCTGGATTTGGTAGGTCAGGGGCATATTTCCTTGGCTCATGTTGAAAT
>JABXIP010000476.1 GCA_013373005.1 Cytophagia bacterium
GCTTTCTCCTGAATTTTCATCTTGAGCGCAGCCGAAAGATCTACCATACTGTTCATTGGCTGAGCCCTCCTTAAAGTCGGGATGGAAAAGGGATGTTACCCCTAACCCATACAGGGGGATTGCCGCGGTGGTTCAGGAACTCCTACTGTTAGACCAGCCTCCTGATTTCTGTTTTCTGATTTCCGACCCCCGACAACTACCTTGGAATTTGTTATTTGATTTTTAGAATTTATCCAAAGTGGGGTGGGGTAGTTTGGCTTCAACAGTATCTAAGCTCAAAAGCCAAAAGATGAACTATATAATATCCCTGACTTTGATGCTATCGTTGAGTTCCGGTCCCGATTGGCATTATGATTATGATGAAGCTCAAAAGCTGGCTTCAGATGAGCATAAGACAGTTCTACTCGTTTTCTCCGGTTCAGACTGGTGCAAGCCTTGTATTCAGTTGCATCAAGAACTCTTTGACAAGCAAGAGTTTATAGACTATGCCAATGAGCACCTAATTCTATTAAAGGCTGATTTTCCTTACAAGAAGAAAAATCAGCTCTCTAAGGAGCAAACGGCCCATAATGAGGCATTGGCAGAGAAATACAATCCGAATGGAGAATTTCCTCTAGCCATTTTCATCGATTCTCAAGGTAAAGCCATTGGCTCCTTTGGTTTCGATAAAACCAAGGCTCCGGCAGATTACATCCAATCATTTAATAAGATACTGCCATGAAGAAATTGTTGATTATGCTCATGGTCATTGCGCAATTGCCGATGATTGGGCAAAACCTCGAAAGACACACAAAAGTGATCAAGTTGATGGGCAGTCGCTTTGAGATTACAGCTATCCATGAAAATCCGCAAGTTGCCTGGAATGCCATCAATGCTGGAATTGCTGAGATCAGTCGAATTGAGAGGTTGATTTCGTCATGGGACCCAAACTCTCAAACCAGTGAGGTGATAAGCCAGGCTGGGATTCAACCAGTTCGCGTAGACAAGGAGCTTTTTGACCTAATAAGCCGAGCACTTCAAGTCTCTAAGATTACTGACGGTGCATTTGATATCTCCTATGCTTCAATGGACAAAATCTGGAAGTTCGATGGGAGCATGACTGAAATGCCTTCGGAAGAGGTTGTGGCTCAAGCAGCTTCCAAAATTGATTATCACAATGTGATAATGAATGCTTCAGATCAAACTGTTTTCCTGAAGCAAAAGGGAATGAAGATTGGTTTTGGTGCCATCGGCAAGGGCTATGCTGCTCAGAAGGCCAAAGAAGTAATGTCCGGCATGGGTATTAAAAATGGAGTGGTGAATGCATCAGGAGATTTGGTTGCTTGGGGAAAGAATGAAAAGGGCGACCCGTTTCAGGTTGGAATAGCCGATCCCCAAAATAAAGAGCAGGTACTCTCCTGGTTGAATGTAGAAAACACCTCAGTAGTTACCTCTGGTGATTATGAGCGATTCGTAATGTTCGACAATGTCAGATATGCACATATTATTGACCCTAGAACGGGTTATCCAACTACCGGAATTAAAAGTGTAACAATCATCACTGCTAATCCTGAATTAGCCGATGCACTTTCCACCTCTGTCTTTGTGCTGGGAGTTGAGAAGGGCATTGCCTTTATCAATCAACTACCCGGAGTAGAATGCCTGATTATTACTGATCAGGATCAAATCAAAACATCTGAAAACCTAAGCCTAAATGATAAGTCATGAAAAAGATCATTCTAGTATTCGCGGTACTACTGCTCATTGTTGTTTCAAATTCTTGTTCACCAGTTCGTGCCTATCAAAGAGCTTATCTGAACGATGCGGAGATGGAGCTCTCAGCCAGAGCACTCGACTATTTCTGTACCAATTTTCAATCGTACAGAGAAGGAGCTTCAGGAGCCAATGGAGGAAAAGTAGGGGGAGGCTGCGGTTGTAACTGATGCGTTACCTAATACTTTTTGCTTTGGTTGTTCTTGGAACAGGCTCATTGGCACAGAGCCAGAATAACCCAACCAAGCGAGATACTGCCAGTTTCAAAATAGAGCAGATTCTGGAGTCTGATATCAGCATCCTTTTTAGCTACTACAGTCAAGATGGTAATAACTCACCAGTTACTGGTGGAATTGGCACTGAGAAACTGGCTGATTACACCTCCAAGATTATAGTCAACCTGGTTTTGGATGAGAAGCAATCTGTTTCCTTTGACGGTGGTTTCGATTATTACACTTCTGCATCTACCGATAATATAGACAGATTCGTTTCATCAGCTTCTAGCAGCGATATGCGTGTTCATGGTAATCTTGGCTATTCGAGAAAGGCTGCGAATGATTTGAGCTACGGTATCAAGGTTGGTGGCTCCGGAGAGTATGATTATTCATCGATACAGTTTTCCGGCTATGTATCTAAGGTTTCAGCGAATGGAAACCGAAGCTATGGACTTTCGGCACAGGCCTTCTTAGACAAATGGTCTCTGATCTATCCTCAAGAATTGAGAGGTCAAAACTGGGCCGATACAGATTTAAGGAGATCATACAGTGCTTCTGGCAGTTTTACCCAAGTACTTAACAAGCGAATGCAGATAGGTTTAACTGCTGATATAGTGAAACAAACAGGGCTGCTATCTACTCCTTTTCATCGTGTATATTTTGATGATTTGAGTACTGTGAGGGTAGAAAAACTACCTTCAGAACGATTGAAGATTCCGGTTGGAATGAGGTTCAATTATTATGTGAATGACTACCTCCTTCTTCGAACTTATTACAGATACTATTGGGATAATTGGGGGGTCACGGCTCATACGGCTCAAATAGAACTACCTGTTAAGATCAATAGATTCTTCTCAGTGTATCCATTCTATAGATTTCATACTCAGAGTGTGGCAGAGTATTTTGCACCTTATCAAGTAAGCAGTCTCAACTCTGAATTCTATACGTCTGACTATGACTTGTCTAAACTTACAAGTCACGATTATGGAATTGGGGTTCGTTATTCTCCAGCCAGTGGCATTGGCAGTATGAAGCTGCCCGCGACCAACCGCATACTGACATTCAAGGAGATCAATCTGAAGTATGGTCATTATACACGATCGACAGGTTTGGTATCTAACATCATCAGCCTCGGAATGAACTTTACCTTTTAACAAAACAGATATGGACAGAATCGAATTTTTGAAAAAACTGGGTGGTGGAGCTGCATTTGCTTTAACTGCCACCTGCTTAGGAGGATGTATGGGGGCTTCGCCTTCTCCGCAGACCGAAAATGTAGATATGACTATCGACTTAACTGATTCATCTTATGCCAGTTTGCAAAGCAATGGCGGATATGTTGTCATTAATAACAGTGTAGTTGTAGCAAGAACAACTTCAGGAGAGTTGGTGGCAGCCACCAGAACCTGCTCACATGAAAATCTGAAATTAATTAGACTCAGAAACGATGAGTGGTATTGCTCAGAGCATGGTGCACGCTTTAGCCTTAGTGGACAAGGACTAAACAGTGACGCCAGTAGAGGATTACAGATATTTCGGATAGAACAGACAGGCAATGAGTTGAGGATATATTCATAAAGTAACAAGGGTAGCCTATTACCCTCAGTTGATTTGGTTGATAAGGCACTGTCGGAAGGCAGTGCTTTTTTTATGCCTTGAGCCTTCCAGGACACCACTTATTGGACCATTAGGGTACCGATGAGGAATGAAACATCAGAGTCCTCCGAGAGAGACTCTGATGGGGTTGAAACTACTTGCTTTCTCCTGAATTTTCATCTTGAGCGCAGCCGAAAGATCTACCATACTGTTCATTGGCTGATCCCTCC
>JABXIP010000233.1 GCA_013373005.1 Cytophagia bacterium
AAACACCGACAAGATATACACCAAATGTTTGTTGGTCACAAGACCAACAAAGGCTAAGTTTTAAGTTTCTGGATCCAACATTCAGGCTTAAGAATAAACGTCTCGAGCTTCCGACCACAACCTTTACTAATCCCAATGCTGCCCAATGGTATAAGTACCGCTACCTATTCTCAATAAGTCATAGACTAGATTGTGAATATTAGGGCGCACATTGAGGTTATAAATCTTGCTGTTATTTCTAGTCGGATAGACGCGATTGGAAAGAAAAACAAATAGCAAATCATTAACGGGGTCGGCCCAAACTAGTGTACCAGTATAGCCGGTATGCCCAAAACTGGCAGGAGAAGAGTCCTTAGCAACACTACTCAATGCAGCATCATATTCAAGCAGCGGTTTATCGAAACCTAAACCTCTGCGGTTATCATTTTCAGGAAATTGAACTCTAGTGAATTCATGAACCGTTTCTGGCTTCAAATACTGCGTTGTGCCGTATTTTCCATCATTGAGCAGCATTTGATAGACTTTAGCCAAGTCCATTGCATTGCTGAAAAGGCCTGCATTTCCAGAAACCCCCAACATCATAGCCGCTCCTTCATCGTGTACAGGCCCATGTAATTGAGTCTGTCGGAAGAAAGTATCATTCTCTGTGGGTACTATTCTATCCATTGGAAAACGATCTGTAGGCTTAAATCCAAGTGTTTCGGCACCAATGGGCTGATAAAAATTATTGTATAGGTATTGATCGAAAGGAACTCCAGAGAGCCTTTCTACCAACTCCGGCACCAGGTAGAAGAAAAGACCCGAATAGAGATATTTCTTCTCATCGTTGACATCGGTCTTGCTGATCATTTTATAGATCTTCTTCTCCTTAAAGTTTTTGTGCAAAAACAGGTTCGTTCCTTCTAAACGGGTTGGAAAACGTCTGGAAGAATCGGTTTTAACCGTATTCCATCGCCATTTACCATTTCTACGCTGCGACTCAGACCAGTAAGGTATCCAGGCTTTTAAACCGGCCTGATGTGCCAGAATCTCACGAATTCCTAAATCGGCTTTTTCACCTCTGGCAATTTTCGGGAAGTAATAACCAAAGGTCTGGTTGATATCGAATTTGCCCTCTTCATATAGTTTCATAAGGGCTAATGTGGCGGCCGTCACTTTTGTCACCGAAGCTAAATCATAGATATCGGTATCCTGAACAGGTCGAAGGCTGTCGTAAGTATGATAACCAAATGAACCGCGATAGAACACAATACCATCTTTGGCCAGTAGTATCTCTGCTCCCGGAAAAGCCATCGAGTCAATGGCCTGAGTAATGATTCTTTCAATCTCTCTCGAAAGTATCTCGCCATCAACTCCCACTTCTTCCGGGCTTCCTAAGATCAACTCTCCAGCAGATCTATCGATCTTATATTGGGCTTGAATCTGAAAGCTCAGACACACCAGAATGAATACGCTCCAAGCAGCGATTAAAGTGAATTTTCTCATGACGGAAACACCTCCAAACTTTTGATCATAGACTTTTCAAATTCTTGTTTATCATAATTCGGAGCTTGCTCATGCTCCTCCAAAATCGACAATAATTTCTCCGTAGCAATGTTTCCAGTGAGGTCGTCCTTTGCCATTGGACAACCACCAAACCCCTTGATTGCCGAATCGAATCTTTGACAACCAGCCTCTAAGGCCGACTCAATTTTCTCTCTCGCCCTTTTAGGTGTAGAATGGAAATGAGCCCCAAATTCTATAGTTGGATAAGCGATTATACCAGAATTAAATATATTCTTAATTACCTGTGGGTCAGCAACTCCAATAGTATCTGATAAACTGATAATTGAAATTCCTAACTGATGCAACCTTGAAACAAAAGATTCTACAATTTCTTCATTAAACTCCTCTCCATACGGATTGCCAAAGCCCATGGAGATGTAGGTAACCAACTGTTTTTCATGTTTCAAACATAAGTTTTGAATCTCTGCCAATTGGGTCATAGCCTCCCCTATACTTTTGTTGGTATTGCGTTGTTGGAAGGTTTCGGAAATAGAAAGGGGAAAACCCAGATATGTGATTTCATCAAAATTCACAGCCTGTTCTGCGCCTCTTAGGTTGGCAATAATTGCCAACAGCTTTGAACTGGTTGAATACAAGTCCAGTTGCTCCAAAACCTCAGCCGTATCTCTCATCTGGGGAATGGCCTTAGGCGATACAAAGCTTCCAAAATCGATCGTATCGAAACCTACTTTCAGTAGTTGGTTGATATAGGCTGCCTTCTTCTCTGTAGGAATAAAATCGTGCAGCCCTTGCATAGCATCTCTCGGACATTCAATCACCTTCATAACCCAATGTTAAGCAATGACAAACTAGCTTCAAAACTTGATTGTATAACTGATCTTCTTAGATGTATCAGCTTTCTTTTCCTGCTTCTGCTTATCGACCACCAACTGATAGCTGATGGTAGTATTGGCCTTTGGTTTTTGCTTGGGAAGCTTAAAATCTACTTTAATGGTACGGTGTAAAGTTACATTTCGGCCTTTATTAAAAGCCTTTTCATATTTCAACAAGCCCACTAGCCTTAATACTTCTTCATCGCAACCATAGCCCAGTCCCTCCACAATCTTGATATTTCGTACACGACCCAAGCCGTCTACATCGTAAGTAGCCTTCACTAAACCTTCAATCTTTTGCTCCAATGCTTCTTTAGGGTATTTCAGATTGGTTTGGATAAACCTCCGCAATGCATCATTGCCTCCCTTGTAGGCCGGCATTTTTAAAGGTTCGTCTTTCCTAGGTTTCGACACGGCAATTGAATTAGTCTTCCTGATTCTCTTTTAAAAAGGCATTCAAGTCATTATTCGAGCCAAAGAGCACCATAATTTCGTCTTTCTTCAATTCGTAGCTTGGAGAAACTACTCCCTGAACACGAGATTTCTCCACCTTATTACCTACCAGACTCTTTTCCTCCTGCTTACTAATGATGGTAAGCACCAGCAGATGGTATTTCACTCGTAGCTCCAGATCTCCAATGGTTTGACCGATGTACTCCTTCGGTACAGTAGCTTCCACAATACTGAAGTCTTCACTCAATTCAAATGAATCTACAACATTGGTAATACATAGCTTCTTCGCCCATCTTTCGGCCGTTTCCTGCTCGGGGTGTACAATTTCATCTACACCAAGAGCCAAAAGTACTTTCTCGTGCAGCGGATTGATGGCCCGGCTAATCAACCTTTTCACTTTTAGGTTCTTGAAGAGTGCAGTAGCCATCACATTAGCGCCCTGATCCTCTCCAATGGCAATAATCACCACATCAGTATCCTTTAGCGGCAAGCCTTGCACAGTGTATTCATCCGTAGCATCCATGCAAATGGTATGAGAAACCCGCTCTTTATAAGCCTCTACCCTTTCCATTCTATTATCTATGCCAATCACCTCATTGCCTTGAGCCGTAAGCTTTTCTGACAATGAAGCTCCAAAATTCCCTAAACCTAAAATGATGTACTTCATATGATAGAATTCTAGTTTATTGTAATCTCTTCGGTTGGATATCTATAGCTCTGATACTTAGATTTAGCCATTATAGCTATCACAATAGACAGCATACCAACCCTTCCCACAAACATAATGGCGATAATTACCATTTTACTTAACGCAGTAAGGTCTGCAGTAATTCCCAAGCTTAACCCAACTGTACTGTAAGCCGAAAAGCATTCAAAGGCTATGCTCATCAGGTTCTTCTCACTATCGAAAACCGAGATGAGCATAATACCAAAGCCGATGGCAATTAATGATAGTGAAATGGTGGCAAATGATCTTCTCACAGAGATATCCGAAATCTCTCTTCTGAAAATCTCAATCCGCGTTTTACCTCTGGCCAGACTGAGAATATTCAAGGTTGCAATGGCAAAGGTGCTTGTTTTTATACCTCCACCCGTTGAAGCCGGAGAAGCACCAATCCACATCAGCAAGAATATGATCATGATGGTTGGGAACTTCATGGCCGTCATGCTCACACTATTGAAACCGGCAGTTCTGGGAGTTGCTGCTCCAAAAAGAGCAGTGATCACCTTACCAATACCATTATGTTCGGCCAATGTGTTGTTATACTCCAAAAGATAAAAGAATATGAAGCCAACAGCAGTGAGGCTAATGGTAGTAATTAGGGTAACCCTTGTATTAAGGCTTAAAATCCATGGCCTGTATCCCTTCTTGAACTTTCCAAAGGAGATAATTCTTAAGAATTGATACTTGAGGTAAGACAGCGAATTGGTTACGATAGTAAAGCCTAATCCTCCGAAAATAAAGGTGGCTACAATAATGAATTGAAACGCATAATTAAACCTGAAGCCTTCCTCATACAAGCTATTAGGTAAGGTTGAGAAGCCTGCGTTACAGAAAGCTGAAATAGCATGAAACACAGAGAAGAAGGTTCTCTCATAGTTTGAATCGAAATTGGCAGGATCTAGCGAGGTATAGATCAATATTGCTGAAAGGCCTTCCACCACAAGGGTGATCAGAATAATGGACTTAATGGTGCCAAACACCTCTCCCAGCCTTCTTGAACTGGTCATATCGCTCAATGCCAGCTGATTTTCGAAAGTTGAACCACCCTTGAAGAAGTAACTGAAATAGCTAGC
>JABXIP010000011.1 GCA_013373005.1 Cytophagia bacterium
ATGTGGAAGGAGAAGTATGGGTATTAGCTTGAAGCACGAAGTTGGAAGCTAGAAGCAAGAAATGGCTTGGCGATCTTTGCGAACTCTGCGGTGTTCGTTAAACGCCACTGGCGCAGAGCCTGCATAGGTTGAATTATCATCTAAGCTTAAGCTCCTCTGGATTTTGCCGGGTATCCCAAATCGAAAGAATGAATAATTCATCCTCATTGATTTCATAGAACATAATGTAGTCGCGTATTATTTTGGCCTGAACATTCTCCAAATCTGTTCGCTTGCCAATTTCGGGGTAATCGATAATCAGATTTATGGCGTCTTTGAATAAACGATTGAGCTTTCTGGGGTATGCTTTGCTTTTGTTTCGTTTGAACCAATAATCGAGAATTTCTTTACGCTCTGCTTGAGCTCTGGGTGACCAAATTATTCGCTTAACCATTGGTCGATTTCTCTATCGGCTTGTTCTGAGTCTATGCCCTGTCCCTTTTTAATTTGTTCTTGAGCCTCCATTATGTTGGCACGCTGCTCATCTGACAAAACATAAATGGAGTCATCGAAATTGATGGCAAGTAGACGCATGATATCGTCTATCACCGATTGATCTTTGATCTCATTGATCTTAGAAATTAACCTGGCTTTATCTTCTGTTAATGGAGTAGGCATAGAATCAAGTTAATCATTATCCTCCTTAAAGTACACTTTTACCAGTTCATTTCCTCTTTTCTGGGACCAGATCATAGTATCATTTTCAAATGCCAGCTCCCAGATGGTTTTGGTGTTGTCTGAGTTGGTGATGGTCCAAATTTCGTTGGAGTGGCCGCCAATATGCCAGACTCCAGTTTCAATTTGTTGGCCGGTAGATTTGAATTTACGGTAAGCTCGGTCCCACATGAAGAAATAACGTGAGGGTTCTAAATCAGAAATGCTGGAAATCCCTGTTTCAGTATTAGTTACTTGATCAGACATTTCAATCCACCCACCTTGCAGCAAGTCCCATGGTGCTTTTGGTTTTTTGTCAACTTTGGTGAGCTGAACTATCACTTTCATTCCGTCTTCCATTCGCTCCCAAGTCATATTTGAATTGGTCAATTTCGTTTTGAAGGAGCCATACTGATCAGGTTCACTTCCATTACTCTGTATCAGTTCTTTCTTTGTAGCATCATATTGGTAAAAGCCACTGAAGTTTTCAATGTTGCCATTCCCTGATGTCAAAGAACCATCTTCATGGAAGACAAACCATTTGGCTGTTGGAGTTACATTCCGGTCGCCAACCATTACTTCGTTTACTTCCCAAAGGCCGGAGGGGCCATTTTGAGCAAAAACATTAATGGATAAAAATAGCATGATGATTAAGCTGAGGTTCTTCATGAATGAAACTAATTATTTAGTTAATAGATATCAATTTATTTCAGAACTAATTTTCCATAACTTCAAACCACAAAGCAGACTTATGAGACATTTTAAGAATATATGCCTTCTGGCTACTCTTGCCCTGATTTATTCTTGCGGTGGTTCAACAGAAACCGCAGAGCTGAATGTTGAAATGGATACCCTTTCCATCGACCGGCATATGCAGGTATTGGCTTCCGATGATTTTATGGGAAGAAAGCCTTTTACTGAAGGAGAGGAGAAAACCATACACTATTTAGAGTCGGAGTTGAAGGCCATGGGAGTGGCTCCAGGTAATGGAGATTCATACTTTCAGGAGGTACCTCTGGTAGAAATTACGGGCACTCAATCACCCACGATGGTAGTGAAAGGTAAGGGCCAAACCATGACTTTCGAAACCATGAAAGATGTGGTGGTTTACACCGAGAGGACTGATGAGGAAGTGGGTATTGAGGATTCTGAATTGGTTTATGCCGGATATGGTATTGTAGCTCCCGAATATGGATGGAATGACTATGAAGGGCTGGATGTGCAAGGCAAAACCGTAGTGGTTTTAGTCAATGATCCCGGTTTTGTTTCTGGCGATTCTACCTTCTTCAAAGGAGAGGAAATGACCTATTATGGTCGATGGACATACAAATATGAGGAAGCCGCCAGACAGGGTGCTGCAGGGGTGCTGATTGTGCACGAAACTGTTCCGGCCGGATATCCATGGTTGGTGGTTCAAAGCTCATGGACAGGAGCCAAACTCAACCTTGACGATCCAAATGGAGGTTATAAATCACCAATTCAGGGCTGGATAACCAGAAATACTGCAGTGGATCTTTTTAGAGCTGCGGGAATTAAAGATTACTCTGAAATCGCTAAGAGTAAAGACTTCAAACCAATTCCAATGGGCCTAACTGCTACGGTTAGTGTGACCAATGAAGTGAAGCGCGATATGTCTAGAAATGTGGTAGGTATTGTCAAAGGCTCAGAAAGACCAGATGAATACATTATCTACTCGGCTCACTGGGATCACCTGGGAGTTGGAGAGCCAATAGATGGCGACTCAATTTATAATGGAGCTCATGATAATGCCTCTGGTTCTACTGGTCTTTTGGCCATTGCTGAGGCCTTCGCCAAGTTGGAGCCAAAGCCAGAGAGATCTGTGGTGTTCCTATTTGTAACTGCTGAAGAACAAGGTCTCCTTGGTTCAGCCTATTATGCTCAGAACCCAATTTTCCCGCCTAACCAGTCTGTGGCCAACATTAATATAGATGGTTTACCTGCCTATGGCGAAATGAAAGATGTGACCATCACAGGCTATGGACAGTCGGAGCTAGACAATTATGCTACAGCTGAGGCTGATAAGCAGGGTAGATATGTAATTCCTGACCCTGATCCGGGAAAGGGATATTTCTTCAGATCAGATCACTTCAATTTTGCTAAAGTGGGTATCCCGGCCCTTTATGCTTCAGGTTCTTATGAGTCGAAGGAAAAGGGAGTAGAGTTTATCAATGAGAAGACTCAGGAATACCTGGCGGTGAAGTATCACCAGCCACAAGATAATTATGAGCCTGAAGAGTGGGATTTAAAAGGGATAGCTCAAGACGCCAAGCTGCTCTTTAATGTGGGCTACAGATTGGCCAATGAAACTTACTGGCCGCAATGGAATGAAGGCTCAGAGTTCAAAGCCAAAAGGGACTCTGATATGAGTATGAAGAAAAAGTAACCCCTCCGGTCTTCGACCACCTCCCCTTGAATTAAGGGGAGGATTTAGCTTTAGAAAGCTATTTCGTTTTGACTTTGACTGCTATATCAGTCTTGTCGTTCAGGTCATTGAATGGATAGGTTTTCCAGATAATGGTGTTTCCTTTCTCTTCGTATTCTTTATTTGAGACAGATTTGATGCCCTTTTCGAATGTGATTTCAGTGGCATAATACATATCGCTGAACATCATTTTTACAAAATCCATATCAAGTTCTTCGTCATTAGAACCTTCTTTCATAGACTTTTCGAAAGTTTCCATCAACAAATTCTTGCTGCTTCTTTCAAAAGTATTTCCCTTGGCACTGAAAATTTCGTAGCGCACAATGTCGGTTTGGGTGCTATCATATAAATAGGTACTAATGCCTTCGTTAAGAGCATCTATATTATCGAAGTCGAAAACCATGGAAAGAATTCCGGTTTCCTTATTGAATTCTGGCCTCACGTTGTTAACACCGCCAATTGCTTCCAGCTTGGCAATCGTTCCTTCACTATCCATATTCAGTTGGCTAAGCAAGCTATCGGTATTCATGTCTTCACCTGAAAGTTCCATCATGCTCACTACGGAAGACATATCGATTGAGAACTCATAAGTGCCGCTTCCATCGGCTTTGAAGAAAACTCTTTCAATAAAGCTTACACAAGAAGTAGTGCTTAAAAGACAAATTATGGCGAGTGCCTGGATGATAGTTCTTGATTTCATAATAGGTGAACAGTTATACCTCAAATATCACTTCTTTATTCGGTATGCGGAAGCGCTCAGAATAAATTCCTGACTCTGCACCTGGACCGCAACCTATAACCATTACTACTTCAGCTTTGCGTGGAAGTTTTAAAAATCGTTTGATTCTAAGAGAGTCCATGCCTTCCATTGGGCAAGTGTCGTAACCTTCGGCTTTCATACTCATCATAAAGTTTTGAGCAGCTAACGCAGCACTTTTGTGTACCGATATTCTCAGATCTGAATTGCTTCCATGACGGATCATTGGGCGCTTGAAACCGGCAAAAAAGTAAATGCACTTTTTTAACATCCCCCAAATGCCAAACCAGTCGCTCCAGTAGTATTTAGGAATGAGGTTCTTATAATAGTTCATGGCCCTTTTGGCTTGTTTGGAGTCAGCATCGGGGTAAACCCTTTTCATTTC
>JABXIP010000118.1 GCA_013373005.1 Cytophagia bacterium
ATGTTTTTTTCAACTTTCCGGAAACTCAAAACTTCAAATTCAACCCCCTAAAGAGCCCCCGTTTCGCTCAAACGGGATGCAAAAGTAGAAACTTATTCCCACCCCGCAACACTTCACTGCAAAATATTTGTAAAGAATTTCGCAATCGACTGACGATCAGATTTTAGCTGATTTAGGTTTTTTGTAAAGAGGCACTGTACTGCATGGTTCGCCATACATAATGGACTTCACGTAAGGCTTGAGAAGTCTTGTCAACTCTACATAAGCAGCATCAGGAACCGGTAATTTTCCGCAACCCTTGATCACTACAGGCTTATCTGCGAAATCTTCTGGGTTAATTCTTTCAAGCGCTTCTTTGTACAAAGCAAACTCCAAAGTATCCTGAGACCCCATCACCACCATATTAGCCACCCCTTCTAGCCTTGTTGCCACCAACATATAAGCCCAGGTGGGGACAATAGCGTCTTCACTGCAAGTAAGTGCTACATTCTTACCTTCATATTGAGACCAATTATGCTCTTTAACAAACTCCCTCAAGTCCTTTTCTCGCAGCACCATTCCCTGAAAGAGGTTCTGAGCCAAGTCATAAGTAACTCGCTCACCCTTATGATAGTAGTCTTCCAAATCTATGGTAACCAAAGGACTGGCTGCCACTCTATTTATTATTTCTTCCGCCACTACAGTAATGATTTTGGTGTTGTTGCCTGAAACTCTTTCAAATAGCTAGGTTCAAAATATGCCAAGTCTTCAAATTGACCAGACTCAAATTTCTCAGATGCTATCAAACCAACCGCCCATGCAGAAGGTGTAAGATCATCTATAAAAGAAGCTTTTGAGGAATTCATTATTGATTTAAACTTATCGGAGCCATTGCCGAAAAACAACACGTTTGAATCACTGAGAGTTTCATGAAAACTCGATTCATCCAAAATCATCGGACATGGAGATAGCTGTTCTTCAAGGGCAGCATCATATAAAGCTGTATAAACCTCCATCCTTCTCGCATCAATCATAGGACAAAACATGGTAGCAGCTTCATTAGACTGCTTCGCTTCCAATGCCATGGCCTTTAGGGTACTCACACCTATTAATGGCACATCCAGCGCATAGCACAGACCTTTGGCTGTAGATACACCAATTCGAAGACCAGTGTATGAGCCCGGGCCTTCAGAAATTGCCACTGCTCTAACATCAGACATTTGCTTACCCGAAGTATTCAGAATTTCCTGAATCAGAATGGTTAAATGGCTGGCGTGTGATTTATCTTCTATCAGCTTCTTCTTTGCTAATATATGCTCGCCATCAGTGAGCGCTACAGAACAAACCGTGGTTGATGTTTCAATACTAAGAATTAAGGCCATTTCAGATTAATTGTATCAACTTATCGATAATTACAACCATTACGAATGCCACAAAGATATAACTGATTGTTTTCCCAGACATCCTTCTAGCAACAGAAACACCAAAAGGAGAGGCAATTACCACACCCAATGAAAGAGTGAGCGCCAAAGGCCATACAATATATCCGGTATTATAATCATTGGCTCCAAAACTCGTTTCAGAGAAGATGTTTAAAAGAGTCAAACTCAAGGAGGTGATGAAAATAACACCCAAGGAGATTGACTTGGCCTTTTGCATAGTCATAATAAAACCAGTATTCAGAACCGGAACTATAATGGTTCCTCCACCAAGACCAGACAATGCAGCTACCGCTCCAGAGATCGCACCAATAATTGAGAAACCAAACACCCCCGATCTTTTCTCTTGCCCTTCAATCCTTATTACACTAACCTGACGAAGTGTTCTCCAAGCTATCAGTACCATCAGAACAATGACTACAACATTGAACTCACTTTTCTGATAAGCCGGAGTATTTACAAAAAAGTAGAGTAGACTGAGACTAACGATGGTCCCAAAGAAACCAATAGCAAGCACCTCCTTTGGGTAAAACTCTTCTCTTCTCCAAAGCGCAATATTACCGGATAGCGCTGCAAACATGGTCCCGAAAATTGAATTGGCGATTGTCAGTTGAACAATGTCTTCTGAGGGAAACCCCATAGACGCCAACAGATAAGGGAGAACCAGCACATACATCACTCCTCCTCCAATACCAATAAGCCCGGCCAGGAACCCGCCAATGAGCCCCACGAGAAAAAGAAGAATGTATAATTCCATTATTGACCGGAGAGGACTTGCTGATATAGAGTCTGATTAGATAAGATCTCTATAGCCTTCTGAACATCCTTGTCGTAACCGAAAGAAGCCTCTACGCGGCCCGGTTCCAACAATTGCCTTGTCACAAACTCTTCCTTCAACAAAAACTTAATTTCCTCTTTACTCTTCTCCAGATCGGCAGTAATGTCTTTTGAAAGCGCTGCTTCCAAACTTGACATTTCAGAGGCAATATTATCCAACTCTCCTGCTTCTTGCGCTGCCAATCTAAGCTGTTCAATTTCATTCTGAAGTGGATGGCTATAACTAAACTCCTTATCTGAAACCCAAGCCTTGAATGCATTATAGAGCTCTTCAGAAACTTCGAATGAGCCAGCATCTTCAATAGCTCCTACCTGATCTACATATTCATTACCGAATCTGAAGATCAAATCTTCACTAAGAAGACCAATAGAAATTGGTGAGAACCTTGGTCTCTCCACATCAAAGTCTGGATCAACTCCTCCACCATCGAAAACCATTCTACCATTATTGGTCCTAAATGCTGTTTTCAGTGAATCGGCTATTTTCCCCACCGACCCGTCTTCATTTCTTGTGCTGTAATCAATGGCCTGAATACACCTACCACTTGGGGTGTAGTATTTTGCAATGGTCACTTTCATTTGTGAATTGTAAGAAAGCGGAAGAGTTCTTTGAACAAGCCCCTTGCCATATGATTTTCTACCGATAAGTACGCCTCTATCATAATCCTGCATCACTCCTGCTACAATTTCGGAAGCCGAAGCACTGGAGCTATTAATGAGTACAGCCAAAGGGATTTCCGTATCCGTAGCAGCATTCAATGCTTTATAAGTGGCGTTCATTTCATCGAGCTTACCTTTCGTAGTAACCACCAATTCACCTTTATCAATAAATACGTTAGATATGTTGACCGCTTCGTTTAGCAAACCACCTCCATTATCTCGCAAATCCAGAATCACCTTATTAGCGCCTTGCTTCTTTAGATCGCGAAGCGCATCTTTCACCTCTTTGCCAGCATCGTCTCTAAAGCCAGTTAGTTTGATATAGCCAACTTCTGCATTGACCATCCCGAAATAAGGCACATTTGGAAGTTCAATCTTCTGAAAACTTACATCGAAATTCATTTCACCCAAACCTGGTCTTTCTACAGTGATTTGAATAGATGAAGAAGCCTGACCTCGCAGATAAAGGCCAGCCTTATCGTAATCATTCTGCACGTCAATACCATCAATAGATTTGATCACATCACCTCTTTTCAGCCCAGCCTTTTCTGCAGGGTAGCCTTTGTTAGGCAAAATTACCGTTACCTGACCACCATTTCGCTCACCGATAACAGCCCCAATTCCACCAAACTGACCAGTATTCTCTGTTCTTACATCTTCAATCTGATCTTCGGAATAATACACAGTATATGGGTCGAGCGACTGCAACATGGCATCCATACCAGTACGCATCAGGGTATTTGGGTTAAGGTCATCGACATAATTGGCATTCACCTCTTTATACATGGTGGCGAAAATGTCGAGGTTCTTAAGAATTTCGAAGTATTTGTCGTTTTGGCGAATTGTGGCAGCACTGAGAACCAGGACACCAACTACCAAACAGATGATGATCTTTTTCATAACCCAAAGGTTTATTCTAGCATTTCAACGGAAGATAGTAGATCATGTTTTTGAATGAAACTCTTTTCAGACAGAAGGTTAAAAAACAAAAGGCCCTCTGACTGTTAATCAGAGGGCCCTTCCCATCAATATTGAATGCTCTTATGAGAGTGTCAATTTTTCTTTGGCTAGATCCACACCGTTTTTGGTGGATTTGGCTGCTTTCTCAACAGATTCGTTGTAAGTACCTTTAGCTTCTTCAGCCTTAGATTTCATTTCTTCTTTGAGATTATCAACCATGTCGTTGGTGCCTTCTACAATTTTGTTTCTGGTGTTTTTTCCACTATCCGGAGCTAACAAAATTCCAGTAATTGCTCCTGCTGCTGCTCCTGCTACTACACCTGTGATAATTTTTGCTGTATTATTCATATCTATCTGAGTTTAAAGTTTTGAATGTTTACCGGTAATAGTCCAAAAACTACTCCAATAACAAAAAACACCCTCAGATGCTTCAAAGCAGCATTTCATTTCTAGTGAGTTTTCAATCTGAAAATCAAATTGTCAAATTGAAAATCCTATCATCATAACTCAGTTAGTTTTTTCAATGCCTTTTCCACTCTTTTTTGAATGAACTTAAACTCGGGCATTTCATCAGAAGTGTAAACAAAGGCCACCAGCACAGGCTTGCCTGCGATTGTATTTTTGTTGAGCCTATAAGCTTCTTTCATCAACCTTTTGATGCGATTGCGCTTAACGGCAGACTTAAACTTCTTTTTGGAAACAGAAAACATGACCTGAGGATAGTCGGTCAGATCTTCTTTGAAAAGATAGGATACCCTAAACGGGTATAAATAAAAATAGGAGCCTTCGTTAAAAAGCTCCTCAATTAATTTCTTGCTATTTAATCTTTCCGACTTGGGGAAAGTGAATCTCAAATCCGATGTAGCAGGTTCTATCACGAGGTTAAATTAACAAACCTCCGTTCAAGAATTAGGCTTTGTGTCTTCTTTCGTCAGACACTGTCAGCTTGTGACGGCCTTTAGCTCTTCTGCTAGCCAAAACTCTTCTTCCACCCGGAGTCTCCATTTTAGCTCTGAATCCGTGCTTATTTCTTCTTTTTCTGTTCGAAGGTTGGAATGTTCTTTTCATTTTCTACTGCGTCTAATTGCAAAAGGACTGCAAAGATAGATAGTCTTTTTTTATTTGCCAACCTCTGCTTAAAATTGTTGAAGAAATTTACGCTATGCCCAAATATCACTTCAGCTATCAGAATTCTCTAAGCCACTTTCTCAACGTTCGTGTAGAAATTAACGGGCTGACCGACAGTGCAAAACTACAACTTCCTGTTTGGAGACCAGGCAGATATGAGGTACAAAATTTTCCGAAGAGGATAAAATCATTCAAAGTAACCAATAGTGAAGGCAAGCAACTTCTATATAAAAAAACATCGAAAAGCTGCTGGGAAGTTGAGCTAAATGGCAGCCATGGCATTATTGTAGAGTATGAATACTTTGCAGGACTAATGGATGCAGGAAACAGCTGGCTGGATGATGAACAGCTTTACATTAACCCTATTAACTGCTGCATCTTTGAGACTTCTCAAATGAATGAGGAAGTTGAGTTGACATTTCACCTCCCTGATAACTACAGACTTGCAAGTGGTTTAAAACCTAAAGGTCAGCATAAACTTTCCGCCAAATCATATTATCAGTTGGTCGACAGCCCAATATTTGCCAGCGCCAGCATAAGGACCATAAGTTATAAAGTAAACGAGACCGATTTCTTTATTCATATTCAAGGCGAAATAACCCAGTCTGATGACGAGTTGATTGAAGACTTTGCCCCTTTTACGCAAAAGCAATTGGAGGTAATGGGTGGCTTTCCTTGTAAGCACTATCATTTCTTAATCCAAAGCTTACCCTACAAGGCTTACCATGGTGTTGAGCATTGGAACTCCACAGTCATCTGCCTTGGTCCTTCTGCAGACATGGTTAAGCGGGAGCTTTACAAGGAGTTGCTTGGCGTGAGCTCACACGAGCTCTTTCATACCTGGAATGTGATCAGGTTGAGACCGAAAGAAATGACTCCTTATAACTTTCAAGGAGAGAATTACCATGAAACTGGCTTTGTCACTGAGGGAGTAACCACTTACTATGGCGACCTTTTCTTAATTCGTTCAGGGGTATATTCATTCGATGAATACCTTTCTGAGCTGAATAAGCTTCTGAAAAGACATTATGAGAATGAAGGAAGAAAGAACTATTCGGTAGCTGAATCATCATTTGACTTATGGCTCGATGGCTATGAAGCAGGTATTCCAGGCAGGAAGGTTTCTATCTACAATGAAGGAGCTTTGGCCGCACTCATCCTTGACCTTAGTATCAGACTGAAGTTCGACAA
>JABXIP010000222.1 GCA_013373005.1 Cytophagia bacterium
CACCTTCCAAGTGGAGTATACATTGTAAGGCTTGTCACCGCAGGCCAGGTAAGAAATCTGAAGTTGATGGTTAAGAAGTAACCATCATTACTACAGTGTTTAGGTGAATAGAAGCCCTGACCTCGTAAGAGTGTCGGGGTTTTTTTATTCAATTATCATTGAAGTTGAGCTCTTTTGAACTTTGAAAAAAATATAAGCTTCCTACAATCAATTAAAGCATATTTAGGGGTGTTAACTTGATAAAATTATATTTGACCCACTTGTTAATGTTAGGAAATTACTATATTTAAAATCTATTCCTTAAGCACGTCAGATATTACCTGATGTGATTTTCAAACAATACTTTATTCTGGATGAGTTGCATCGGGTTGAATTAATCGCAACCAAAACATATGTATATGCAGCAAACTTTACTCATTAGGCTGGCGAACTTCGTCCGCCCATTGGTGGTTGGTACCATCAAATCTTTCAGAACGACCTTATTGGCATCTGGCCTTTTCTTGGCTTTATCGATGCAAGTCAATGCTCAGGATGAATGGAAAAGAGTCACGACCATTGACGGTGTAGAAATCAGTTATCAAAAAGCTTCTTGCGATGGTTCTGAGGTTTTATTGATTAAAGCGGTGAACAAAAGTGATGCATCGGTATCTATTGATTTAACCTACACATTTCAGTCTAAAGTGGATAATTCAATAATGGGTACTGGAGAGCTAGGTGAAATTGAAATCGCCCCACAGTCTGAGCTTTCAGGTTCTTGTGAAGATGGCTTGCATATCAACATAAACAATCACTTCTCCATGTATAGTGAAGAGGAATTCTCCTTAACAATCACCAAAACTGAATGATCATGAAAAGAGGTATAATAATTCTTTTACTTAATGCTTTGCTTGTATTTGGTATACAGGCTCAGGTTACATACACTTTTACAAATGCGGGTGCACAGGGAAGTTTTGGGCCAACGGCCGCTCAGGTGGCAAATGCATATTCAGGTACTAGTTTAGATGGACTTGTGACTTCAAATAGTTCATTTCAGGGTATACAGGAGTTCATTGTTCCGGCTACTGGATTGTATAGAATCCAGGCTATTGGAGCCACTGGCGGCAATCAAAATGGAACTAATGTTCCTGTTGGTCATCCAGCTGATATCACTGGAGAGTTTGAGCTGACGGCAGGAACAAAGCTCTATATCTTAGTTGGTCAACATGGTCATCTAGGTAGCACTCGTCCCGGATGGGGTGGTGGCGGAGGTACTTTCGTCATTCAAGATGAGTTGAGTTCTAGTGGAGTTCCTTTGGTGGTAGCTGGTGGCGCAGGTTCTGGACATACTGGAGTTACGGTGATCAGTGATTACCAAAATGCAAGCCTTACCACTAGCCCCAATTTTGGCTCTCAGTACGTTGTTGGATCTGCTAGCAATGGAGGTAGTGGTGCTGGCTTTTTAATAAATGGAGATGTTGGAAATAACGCCATTTATTTACCTGTAGCCGGTACAACCTCACATACTATACCACAAGCCTTCGTAAACGGAGGTGTAGGGGATGTGTTTGGTGGCGGCTTTGGCGGTGGCGGAGGTGTTACAAATACCTACGGTGGTGGAGCAGGTGGTTATGAAGGAGGTAAAGGCCCAAGAAGTTATCCTTATCAGGGTGGTGGAGGAGCTTCCTTCAATGGTGGAACAAACCAATCGAATGTTCTAAGTGACAATAACCTTTACACCATGAGTCATGGAGCGGTAATTATAACGGAGGTTAATGTATTACCACCAATTACAACAACCGCATGGAGAATGAATAGAGGTGGTGGTGCTATTCAATTCAATATTGGTAATGGAAGCTTGGGTAATCCCATCGCATATGGAGAAATGCAAATTCCTTCAACGGATGATCCTAATTGGGAATCTGCTCCATTAGATGGCAATGGAGATATTAGGTTTGTAGAATCCTCAATTCTTTCGACATGCCGTGCTCAATTAGACTTTACCTATTTCGAAACTTACATCGATATCCCAGAAGGAGCTACTGTTGACGAATTGACAGTGACTTTCGCACAAGTAGATGATGGTGCCAGAGCGTATATTTTTAATTCTGCATATCCTAATGGTGCTTTTGATGGTGAGATTACTATCAATAATGGTGTTCCAGTGAGTAAGGATTACAGTCAATTTGCTGTTGCAGGAGAAAGAAATAGAGTCGTAATAGTACAATTTGATAGTTGCCCGGTAGGTAATAACCTGATAGGTGCTAATTTGAATGTGAATGGAACAGTTGTTCCTGTTGATAATTCTGCTCCTCCTGTGGTTGTTACAAAAAATATTACCGGGAGCTTAGACTTGAATGGGAGCTTGACAATTTCGGCATCAGATGTTGATAACGGTAGCTTCTCAGCTCTGGCAGGACCCGTCACTCTATCTATAGATCGTACAGATTTTAATTGTGCTGATTTGGGAACACCTGTACAAGTTACCTTGACAGCAACAGATACAAATGGAGAAACATCCACAGCAACTGCAATGGTTAATGTCATTGATGAAATAGGGCCAAATATTACGGCCCAAGATGTTACTGTAAACTTAGATGCCAGCGGATCTGCTACCCTTTCAGTAAATGATGTTTTAGTTTCAGCAAGTGATGCTTGTGGAGTTCAAAGTACCTCAGTTAGCCCTGCAGTATTCGGTTGTGCCGATGTTGGTGTTCAGACAGTGACAATAACTGCAACAGATGTAAATGGTAATGAATCTACGGCAACGGCCCAAGTAACAGTTACTAATAATAGTGTGGTTTCTGTTTTTGATCAGGCAGACTATGTTAACAATGGTAATTCATCGCATTTAGGAAGTGGTGATTATAGACTAACCGCCAATGCTGGTGGTCAATTCGGTTCAGTTTGGTATCAGAATAAAATGGACTTAAACTCTGACTTCAATCTTGAATTCGATGTTTATTTAGGCAATAATGATGGAGGAGCCGATGGTATGGCTTTCGTACTTCAGCCTTTAAGCACTGGTGCAGGAACTGGTGGTGGAGGAATTGGCTACCTAGGAATATCACCTTCCTTTGCCGTTGAGTTCGACACATATCAAAATGGAGATAGATCAGATCCTACTGCTGACCACTTGTCACTTCAAACTAATGGAGTAATAAACCATGGCACAGTCAATAACCTTCAAGGTCCTGTTTCTGTCGGAAATCTCGAAAATGGAGCTTGGCATTCAGTAAATATTACCTGGAATAGCCAGACCAATAACTTTAGACTCGATTTGGATGGTACCAATAGAATAAACTATTCCGGAGATGTAATAAACAATGTGTTTAATGGTAATCCTGGAGTTTACTGGGGCTGGACTGCGGCTACTGGTGGACTATCAAACGAGCAAAGAGTACGTATTAATGGTTTGACCTTCACTGAGGAGTTCTCAATTTCATCAAGTGCTATTGTAGATGCTTCTTGTCCGGCAAATGCAGATGGAAGTATTGATATTGAAATGTCTTATGATAGCCCATGTACTATATACAGCTGGAGTAATGGGGCAACAACACAAGATATCAGTGGATTGCTTCCAGGAATATATACCGTCACGGTTTCGAATCCAGGTCAGACTGATATTGTACAGTCATTTACTGTGGGAAATGCAGATACACAGGTTCCTCAAATTACTGCTCCTGCGAATATTAGCTTACTAGCTACCAGTGCATCAGGTGGTGTAGTGAACTATACGACTCCGGTAGGTACAGATAATTGTTCAGTAACAACCACATTGACCGCTGGACTGGCATCAGGTTCAACATTCCCTATAGGAACTACTTTGGTTACTTACACGGCTACTGATGCCTCAGGAAATGAAGCTTCTGCTTCATTCACAGTGACTGTAACAGGGCTTCCGCCTCAGATCGAAGTTCCAGCAGACATTACTGTTGAAAATGATTTCGGGATTTGTGGTGCTATTGTAAGTTATACAGCCACCGAGACTGTCGGTATTCCAGCTTCAACAATTACCTATGATATCGATCCAGGAACTCTATTTGGTGTAGGAACTACGGTGGTTACTGCTACTGCTACTAATGCGGTGGGTACTTCAACGAAATCGTTCAACATTACAGTAAACGATACACAGGTACCGACCATTACCAGTCCTTTTGATATTACTACTAATGTTGATGCTGGTGTTTGTGGTGCTGTAGTCAACTATGATGTGCCAACAGCTACAGATAACTGTGGTACAAGTGCTCCTCCAACCTCACTTGCAGGTCATACCTATAAAGGAGAAAGAAACGGGCATACTTATTTCTTATCTAATGAGAAAGCTACCCCAGAAGTGGCACATGCTAATGCTATTGCCGCTGGAGGTCATTTAGCAACAATCACTGATGCAGCAGAAAATTCATTTATATCAGGCTTCATAGCTGACTTTATGTGGATTGGTGCAACTGATAGAGATGTTGAAGGCCAGTGGGGTTGGATTACTAATGAACCAATGACTTACACCAATTGGGCAAATGGTGAGCCGAATAATGCTGGAGCAGGAGAAGACTGGGCAGTAATCAACTGGGGAGGTGTAAATAACCCAAGTTGGAACGACTGGTATTATACTCAACCAGCTTACTATGTAATAGAGTTTGATGGCGGATCTTTACCGACTACTTTGGTGTCGGGTCCGGCACCGGGTGATGTATTCCCGGTAGGAACTACTACAGTGACTTACGAAGCTGTAGATCCTTCTGGAAATAGAGTAGAAACATCGTTCGATGTAACTGTAATAGACAATATAGCTCCTCAGGTCCTTACTAATAACGTCACTGTTCAATTAGATAATAATGGAAGCGCAGTTATTATGGTAAGCGATATTGATGCAGGTTCTAGTGATGCTTGTGGTATTGCAAGCTATACATTAAGCAAAACTGCTTTTGATTGTTCAAATGTAGGGGCTAATACGGTAACTCTGACTGTTACAGATAATAACGGAAACGTGAGCAGTGGAACTGCTATAGTAACTGTTGAAGACAATGTGGCGCCAACGGTATTGACGCAGAACATTACAGTCGAATTAGACGAAAATGGCCAGGCCAGTATTTCCGCTGGTGGCTCAGGATCAACCCCAACAACTTTATTCTGGGCTACTTCTGCAAGCGATCAAATATGGAGCGCTAGTATTGATGGCTCAGGTACACCAACAGTTGTTTATGGTGATGCAACACCGGGAGGGGCTACGAGAGGAGCTGCAGCCGTTGAATATGATATTGCATCAGACAGATTGTTCTGGACGACAGGCAATAGTTGGCATATTTTTGAAGGGACTGCCGATGGAACAGCTGCACAAACTTTGCTCTCCAATGGTTCAGGAAGTATAGCTGGAGGTAATGATGATAGGTTGGGAATCTCTTTGGATATTCCAAATAACAGATACTATTTCAGTGTTGCTTTCGGTGGTGGCCTTTGGTATGCAAATGCGGATAATAGTGGTTCTGCCACTCAATTCTTTGACCCAGGAAGTGCATGGATTTCAGCTCTAGATTATGATGCAGTTAATGGTTGGGTTTATTACAATCAATATGGAAGTACCGGTCAACAAGGTATATATAGAGTTCGTCCTGATGGTACTGGTAATATGCTAGTTCATGCTTCCAATGGTCCGAGAGGAATGGTGGTAGACGGAACTAATAACAAAGTCTATTGGATTGAAAGAGGGACTAAAACCATAAAAGTAGGAAATGCTGATGGAACAGGTTCTGCAACTACCTTATACACTCATACATTAGCGAATGCTAGAGATATTGATCTTGATACCTCAACCGGTAACTTGTATTGGACAGAGTTTACAAGTGGTAGCACCAGTAGCACAGACCATATTGTAAAAGGAAATGTAGATGGTTCTACATCAGTCGTTTTATATTCTGGCTCTTTCGGTAGTCTGAAAGGAATTTCTATTGGAACTCGTCTTGGTTCAGGTGGAAATGGAATTGATGCCGGTTCTTATGACAACTGTGGTATTGCAAGTATGTCGCTTGATGTTACAGACTTCAGCTGTGCTGATGTTGGTGAAAATACGGTAAGCCTAATAGTAACTGATGTAAATGGTAATGTAAGTATTGGAACAGCAACCGTTACGGTTCAGGATAATATTGCTCCAACGGTTGCAACCCAAAACATTACAGTTCAACTTGATGCTGACGGTTCGGCTAGTATTACTACCTCAGATATCGACAATGGAACTTATGATAACTGCGACTTCACTTTATCTCTGGACGTAGATAGCTTTAGTTGTGCTGATGTTGGAGCTAATACTGTTACTTTAATTGCTACCGATGTAAATGGAAATACATCAACTGCTACGGCAATAGTTACAGTAGAGGATAACATAGCAGCACAGGTTCTTACTCAGAACATTTCGATTGATTTGGATGCATTAGGAAACGCCAGCATCACAACAAGCATGATCGATGCTGGTTCCAATGACGCCTGTGATATTGCAAGCTATGCTTTGAGCAAAACTACTTTCGATTGTTCGAACGTAGGAGCTAACACCGTAACATTGACAGTTACTGATGTGAACGGCAATGTAAGTTCTGCAAATGCTACAGTAACAGTGAATGATGTTACAGCAGCCGAGGTAATCACTCAGAACATCTCGATTGATCTGGATGCAACAGGTAATGCCTCTATCACTACAGATATGATCAACAACGGATCGAACGATGCCTGTGGAATTGCAAGCTATACCTTAAACCAATACGACTTCGATTGCTCAAACGTTGGGGCCAACACCGTAACATTGACAGTTACCGATGTAAATGGTAACGTAAGTTCAGCCGATGCTACAGTAACAGTGAATGATGTTACAGCAGCCGAAGTAATCACTCAGAACGTAGTGATACAGCTTGATGCCAATGGTGCAGCCAGCATTACAACCAGCATGATAGACAATGGGTCAAACGATGCCTGTGGCATTGCAAGCTATGCCTTGAGCCAATATGACTTCGATTGTAGCCATGTAGGAGCTAACACAGTTACCTTAACAGTAACTGATGTGAATGGCAATGTAAATTCAGCTGATGCTATCGTAACAGTAGAAGATAATATTGCGCCATTATTGACTGTTCCTTCAGCCATTACAGTATTGAATGATGCAGGAGTGTGTGGAGCAGTAATTGATATTGGAATGGCAACAGCCACAGATAATTGCTCAGTAGCTAGTATAGTAAATGATGGTTTAGCATTCTACCCAGTAGGAACTACCACCGTTACCTGGACAGCGACAGATGTTAATGGCAATGAGAGCTCAGCAACGCAGCTGATCACCGTGACCAATGACATACCTGTAATCAATGGCTTCAGCATGCCTGAGTCAATGCTGATTAACTCAGCAAGTATGTACAGTGCAGGATTCACCGATAACAACCTGGAATCAGCCACATGGGATTGGGGTGATGGCAGCACAAGTGCTGGAACCATCGATGGTCAGACAGTGAATGGTATCCACAGCTATAGTGCTACAGGATTGTATACTGTAACCCTGACTATTGTAGATGCCTGTGGAGAGTCTGACACCAAAGTATATACCTATGTACCGATCTATGATCCGAATGAAGGACATATCACAGGAGGAGGATTTATTACTTCACTTCCAGGCGATCTGACCACAGATATCGGAGCAACCGGTAAGTCCAACTATGGCTTCCAGGGTAAGTATCTTCCAAATGGTAGACTTCAAGGCAACATGAACTTCCACTTGAATAGTGCAGGCTTCAAGTTCAAGTCTGAGAGTGCTCAGTGGATGGTAATTATGGATGACAATGCCATTATGAAAGGAGTTGGAACGGTCAACGATATAGGAGGCTACTCCTACGTGGCTACTATGGTTGATATTGATGTGAACAACAGAACACCAAACGACAGATTCAGAATCAAGATTTATGAAACCTCAACAGGTAATGTGATCTATGACAATGAATCAGGAGTAGCATTGGATGTTGAGACGCTGGAGCAAATCGACAAGGGTACTGTTGTTATCCATAGAGGAGGCAAAGGCAAGGCCGAAGATTCAACTACCACCAGTACAACGGGTAGCGGATCGGATGATTCAGGAACAACTGATGATAGCAAAGGCAAAGGCAAGGGTAAGAAGAAAGTAGAAACAGATATGCCAGTGATAGGTATTAAAGCTTTCCCTAACCCAACCAGTTCAACTGCCACCATCAGGTTCTCTAGCGATATGGATGGAAAAGCCAGAGTAGGGGTGTTCAACCTGAATGGTGTTCAAATCGCCACCTTGTTTGAAGGAGATGTATTAGCAGATCAGAATGTAGAAGTAGAATTCAATGCTTCTTCAGTGGCCAGTGGAGTTTACCTGGTAAGGGTAAACACCAATGGATATATAAGAAATCTGAAGTTGATGGTTAAGAAGTAACCATTATTACTACAGTGTTTAGGTGAATAGAAGCCCTGACCTCGAAAGAGTGTCAGGGTTTTTTTAACCTTTTTGCGTACTTTTTATACCGTCTATTGGGTATATGTGGTGCAATTTCAAATGACTATCTTGATAGAGTTATGATCTCCTCAACCATAACCATTGCATGTGCCTTTGTGGCCTTGCTTTTGGTTCGATTTTCCCCCAAACCAATGACTAAGTCAGTGGCTGTTTTTTTGGCTCTTTCTAGTGTCATTTATCTCGAACCTTTTTTTGGAATAGCCCAATTCGGCCCATACTTTTTTGCATTCGCTTCCATTCTTGCTTCAGTCGAGCCTTCCAATTCTCTATATCTAAAACCTCATCAGAAGTATTTCTTTATTGCTACCGCTGTGGTAATTGTGCTTGTTACTGTTTCAGAGGTTCTGGGCTTTAGTGAGATGATACCCAAATACATCTTTGGTTTTCTCTATTGCCTGGTGGGTGGGATTATCTATTTGAAAAACCCTAAAAAACTCAGATCCAGAACTCCTGTATTAGTAGTTTGGCTAGGAGAGGCTATTAAGTGGTTGGCCGGACTTTTAGCCTTGCTCTAAAAGCGTTTTAATATCTTCCTTAAGACGTGTCATCTCAAGCGGAAGTGTTCCATTGTAAACACCGCGTATTCTACCTTTTCCATCGACCAGAATGAAGTTTTCAGTATGGAGAAACTCGTTGGAGTCTTTGTTTAGGCCAATTTCCTTTTCAGCAAAAAATGACTTTCTGGCTAAGTCATAAATCTTATCTGTATCTCCAGTGAGCAGGTTCCATTGCTTACTGTCAATTCCTCTAACCTCAGCATAATTGTGTAATACTGAAACTGAATCGGCCCATGGCATAACACTGAAGGATAGGAGCTTTACCTCTTCGGGATTGAAGGAATCTTGAATGGTGGCCAGGTTACTGGTCATTTTAGGGCAAATACTCGGGCAAATAGTGAAGAAGAAGTCCGCAACGTAAATTTTCCCTTCGAGGTCGAAATTGGTTACCTCTTCTCCATTCTGGTTGAGAAAGGAAAATCGATCTATAGTATGAATTTCTTCAAAGGCCTTACTCTCCTTGTCTATCCATTCCGGGCTAAAGTCTGCAGAGTTGAAAAAGGGCAGACTAAGCTCCTTTTCGCTCTTCTGGCAACCAAAGCCAATAATACTAATACTGAATAGCAGTAAATACTTCTTCATCGTTTACAGATTTACAGTTTTTTAATCCAATCAACCCGAATCGTCTTCCATCTTTTACCACATAGTTGGCTCTAATACTACCGTCCTCGTTCCACATCTTCTGGCTTCCTTCTTCCTTACCTTTTACATAGTGCATTTCTCGCAACAGTTGGCCAGATTCAAACCACTCTTTCGACTCACCTTCCTGATAACCATTTGAGAAATGATAGATGAATTTCTGATTGCCATTTGACCACCAGCCCAAGTGTGTTCCGTGCTTTTTATTGTTTTTAAATGCTCTCTTAAAAGCTATCTGGCCATTTTCATAATACCCTTTTTGCATGCCTTCTCTCTTGCCTCTTTCATATTGACTTAGTGCCTTAACTTGACCATTTGAAAAGTATTCAATGGCCTCCCCGGTTAGTGGCCCATTCATATAATAGAAAAGTGCACCCTGTCTCTCAATCTGATCGGCTGTAATACTAATTTCATCTTTCTCAGCTGGAGCAACAGCCAATGAGAGTAATAGAATCAAAAGGATGCTATGTATGTTTGGTAGATTCATTAGTTGCTGACAGTTCCTGGCACACCGTAGAATCCGCTGCCGTTGATGTATGGATCAGCATCTGTTATATGGTAGTGATAGGTTCCGTCAGGATAATCTGCTGTGGCATGGCTATGACCATGGAAATCATCGAGGTCATTGTTGCTCACTCTCTGACCATCTTCAACCGGGCCGTAAACTGGATATCCGTCTAGTAGCCAACCGAGTAGGGCGCTGCTGCCATTGGTGCTGGTCAAGTAAGTGGGTTCCTGGTGGTAATGATAGGCTCCCTGTTGCTGCGGATGCCCTAGGTACTGATCGAAACTGTCGATTTCGTTAGTCAATGCCTGATTATTGGGCCCTGCATACTGATTGTAGAAAACCACCCCATTAATACTCACCCCCATGGCACCAAGAGGTGTAGCCTGGCTACTTGTAGCGACAGAAGGTTCTAAAGGGATTCTTAGGGTAATAGTTTGCTCCACAATGCTATTTGGGTTTTGATTGTAGTTGTTATTGCTTCCATTGTAAGCCTCATACCTACTGTCTGATTGACTGAAATATGGGCTGGGATGGTTAGGTAAATCGTCTGTTTCAACCACCAAATAGTCTCCCTCAATGTAGAGGGTTACATTATCTGTAAACCTTTGGTAGATAGCAGGAACTTCACTCGTTTCTCTGGCTGGTGTGTCTCCCTCGTTGTCAGAGCAGGAAAGTGTGCTGATTAAAAGGGCTAGAAAAAATATTGGATGCTTCATGATCTTCTGGTTTTGGAAGGTTAGATGAAATGGGCTTCCAAAAACTTGCGCCTACTGTCAGATTTTTTTGAATAAACTCATTGACTATGCTGTCTGTATTGAAAAATCCATTGGTTTTATGAGCCAATATGGGTAAACTCGGAATCTCTAATCCTAAAACTATGTCAGTTCGATTATCCCTTCGTTTTAGCCTGATTTTAACGATTTGCCTCTCGGTACTTCCCTTATCAGGTCAACAAATTGATCCTTCATTTTATCAGTCACTCGAATACAGAATGATTGGTCCTTTTAGAGCCAGCCGAACGGTTGGTGGTGTAGGAATTCCAAATCAACCCAACGTGTTTTACATCGGGGTGAACAATGGAGGTGTCTGGAAAACGGACGATTATGGAAGAACCTGGAACCCAATATTCGATGATGCGCCAACCGGTTCAGTCGGAGATATAGCGGTTTCTCCATCAAACCCTGACATCCTTTACGTGGGTAGCGGTGAAGGGCTTCACAGGCCTGATCTTGGAGTAGGAGATGGCATTTTCAAAAGTACTGATGCCGGCAAAACATGGAAGCATGTGGGACTTGGTGATGTGCAGCAGGTAGGCAGGCTGATCGTTCACCCAACAAACCCAGATATCGTTTTTGTAGCTGGATTGGGTCACCCGTATGGAGCCAATGAAGAACGTGGAGTTTTCAGAACGAAAGATGGGGGTGAAACCTGGGAAAAACTTCTCTATATCAATCATAACACAGGAGCTATTCAGGTTGAATTCGACCCAAATAACCCCGATGTGATTTATGCAGACATGTGGGAGCATCAGGAAGGCCCATGGGAAAATGCGGCTTTTTCAGGTCCAAATAGCGGATTATATAAGTCTGTTGACGGAGGCGATTCCTGGAAAAGACTTAGCACAGGATTGCCCGGTGCCGAACAAGGTTTAGGACGAATAGGGATAGGCATTGCGCCAAGTAACTCAAATATCATTTATGCTACTGTTGATGCTCGTCAGAATGGTGGAATCTATAAAAGCGAAGACGCAGGTGAAAGCTGGAAGTTGGTGGCAACAGAAAGAAGACTTTGGGGTAGAGGTAGCGATTTTGCTGAGATAAAAGTTCATCCAAATAACCCCAACAAGGTTTATGTAGCCAATGTGGCCTCTTATACCTCCGATGACGGTGGTAAAACCTGGTGGTCGCTTAAAGGAGCGCCTGGAGGAGATGATTATCATAGAATCTGGATCAACCCCATCAATCCGGATATTATGCTTTTTGTGGCCGATCAGGGTGCTGTAGTGACTGTAAATGCCGGAAGAACCTGGAGTTCTTGGTACAACCAGCCAACGACCCAGTTATACCATGTGAAAACAGACAATGGATTTCCTTATTGGGTTTACGGAGGTCAGCAGGAGAGTGGAGCCATTGGCATTGCCAGCCGCGGCAATGGAGGCCAGATTTCGTTCAGAGAGTTTATTGGTTCCGGAGCTGATGAGTATGCCTATATGGCTCCCGATCCAAAAGATCCAAACATTATCTATGGCGGTCGTGTGATGCGATTCAATAAGAGAACCGGCCAATCGACTAATGTGGCTCCCGAAGCGCTCAGATCGGGCAATTACAGGGGAGTTAGAACCATGCCGTTACTTTTCCATCCTGCCGATGATAATATGCTGCTTTTCGGAACCAATGTGCTTTGGAAGACCATGAATGGTGGTCAAAGCTGGGAGATTATCAGTCCTGATTTGACTTATGATCAACCGCCCGTGCCTGCTTCTGTGGGAGATTTTAAAACTGAAGAAATGGAAACCATGCGCAGAAGAGGAGTGATCTATGCGATTGGGCCTTCGCCTTTGGATGTTGACATCATTTGGGCAGGAACTGACGATGGTAGGGTGCATGTAACCACCGATGGCGGTGCTAACTGGACAGATGTTACCCCTCCGGCCATGACCTCATGGGATAAGGTTTCGCAAATTGATGCCGGTCATTTCGATAAGAATACGGCCTATCTGGCCATCAATGCCATCCGAAAGGATGATATGACACCCTATGTTTATCGTACTCATGACGGTGGAAAAACCTGGGATTTGGTCAATAATGGTATGAATCCGATAGGAGCAGTAAATGTAGTTCGCGAAGACCCTAAGCAGAAAGGTCTACTATATGCGGGAACAGAACGTGAGGTTTACTTCTCAATTGATGATGGTGAAAATTGGCAATCCCTTAGGAATAATATGCCGGCAACATCCATTCGTGATTTAGTGATTCATGAAGATGATTTGGTCGTAGGTACTCATGGACGATCTGCATGGATTATGGATCATATTTCACCCTTGAGAGAATTGGCTAAAGCGAAAACTGGAAAAGCATACTTGCATGGGCCTGATGATACTTACAGAGTAAGATGGAATATGTTCAGCGACACTCCGCTTCCTCCGGAAGAACCAACGGGAGAGAATCCGCCAGATGGTGCTACCATAGATTATCAGTTAAATCAACTAGCTAAGCTTGTGCAGTTGGAGATTCTGAATTCAGATGGAAGTTTGATCAGAAAGTATAGAAGCGATGACCCTGAGGAGGAGAGAGATACTGTGTCTTTTGCTTATCCAACCTATTGGATGAGACCAATTCAAAAGTTGGGTAAATCTGTCGGTCATCACCGGTTTGTCTGGGATTTGAGATATGCGCCACCAAGGGGAGCCAGACGAAGCTTTTCAATAGCTGCGGTGCATGAGAATACACCTAGCGGTCCTCATGGGCCGTTTGTTAACCCGGGAACATACAGAGTTAGGTTGACTGTAGATGGTCAGACATTTGAAAGACCGGTTACGGTGAAAATGGATCCACGCGTTACTATAAGTCAGTCCGCACTCAATGATCAATTCAACTTGAGTTTGGGCTGTTACAATGCCTATCATGAATTACAGACTATGATAGAGGCTATAGATGCCAAAAGAAATGCATCGGAAAGACTTAAAAGACTAAGAGGCAATGGAGCTGTGGGAGATCCTGATACTATGTATGGAAGTATCACCCATGTTCCGGCTGAGAATGAAACCCTTGTGGGACTTCAGAATAAGTTTTTGTTTATGCAAAACTTGTTACAGGCTGCAGATGTAGCACCTACAACTCAAACTAGGTCTGCAATTGAAAAGCTTAATGAGACTTTACTATCAATTAAAACCAGATATTCTAAATTGAATTGATGATTGTTCAATGTTCAACGTTCAAAGTTTTATGTTACTTAGAACCTAGAACATGAAACTTTAAACTGACAAAGATGAAAAAGCTATTTCTACTCTTAACTATTCTAATGATTATGACTTCATGTTCCACTTCAAATCAATCAACTGGTGGATTAAGACATGTAGTGTCTTTCAAATTCAAGCCTGAGGCAACAACAAATCAGGTGAATGCTCTTATTGAGGCTTTTGAAGGCCTACAGAATGATATTCCACAGATCAAGGCATTTGAGTGGGGACTGAATAACAGCCCTGAAGGGTTGGACAGAGGCATGACCCACGTTTTCCTACTCACTTTTGATGATGCCAAAGCACGAGATGAATATTTGCCACACCCAGCTCACAAAGCCTTTGGAGAAAAGCATGGGCCTATTATTGCCGATGTTGTTGTGGTAGATTATCTGATTCAATAGTCAAATTCCATATAACAAACACCAAACCCCAATAAACCAATTTACTAATCTCCCAATAAACCAATTACCCAAATTATGGCTCACGAAATAGATTACGAACTCATTGGAGACGATATGCAATTAGTGGAAATCACCCTGGATCCACAGGAGACTGTAAGGGCAGAGGCCGGAACCATGATGTATATGGATCAGAACATTCAAATGGAAACCGGAACAGGTGGTGGGCTTATGAAAGGCCTCAAGCGTATGTTTACCGGTGAGAGTTTCTTCATTACCTCATTTACCAACCTCGGCAATGCTCGTGAGAAAGTTGGCTTTGCTTCACCATACCCAGGAAAGATTGTGCCATTAGACTTGGCTGCCAAGGGAGGGGAGTTCATCTGTCAGAAAGATGCCTTCCTATGTGCCGCTTACGGAGTTGAAATCGAAGTTGCCTTTACTAAGCGTTTTGGAGCCGGCTTATTCGGTGGAGAGGGTTTTATTCTCCAACGACTTACTGGTGATGGTTTGGCCTTTATACATGCTGGTGGAACCATCATTGAACGTGACTTGAAGCCGGGCGAAATGCTAAGAGTGGATACTGGCTGTGTGGTTGGTTTCAGCCCTTCCGTCAATTATGATGTTCAGTTTGTCGGTGGATTTAAGAATGCGCTGTTTGGAGGGGAGGGCCTCTTCCTCGTAAACCTTACCGGACCTGGAAAAGTATACCTGCAAAGCCTTCCTTTCAGCAAGCTGGTGGATAGAATTCACAGAGCCTTGCCACCTGCAAGAAAGGGGAATGACTAGTGTAGACTAATCATTCCTCTTTTGCTATTATTTCTCCTCAAAACTCAGATAGAAGTCGAAAAATGGCAGCATTTGCTGGGGAATACGGCCATCAATTGTGTAAATGCCACTGGTATGAGTGCCTATGTATTCTTCAGCAAAATGTTCAATGCCTACATTTTCCAATCTCTGGCTAAACATTTTGCATTGCCTGGTAAAACGTTCTCCTGAGTTTCTTCCCCAATCCAGTTTAATAGCATTCAGCTTTTTGAGGTTCTCCAGATTGTTATCTATCATGTGAACAGGCATATTCTGGTACCATTTTTCCAACACATCGGGATGTGCCACCATTTCTCCATTTTCAACAGTGAAGGGAATATCACAGTAAAATGGAGCCTTGTCCGGATTAGGAGACCATGACTTGGCGAAGGCTACGATCACTTTTGGGAAATAAGTTTTTGAGAGTTCTTCTACTGTTTTTACTCTGGCCAGTTCTCTATAAGTGGTGCTATTCGGACCATATTCAGCCACAATGGTTAAGGCACCCGGGCTTAGCGCATACACGCTGCTGAAAATATCGGGGTGATGCATGGCTATTTTCAATGCACCATAACCTCCCATACTGTGTCCTGTTATTCCCCGACTTTCTTTATCGGCAATCGTGCGATAGTTTTTATCTACATAGTTCACCAAGTCATAAGTAGTGAAATCTTCCCAGTTGCCGAACACTCCGGAATTGCTGTAAAAGCTACCTTCATAGGTGGTATACTGATCGGAAATAACAAAGATGAATGGTTTGATTTTCTTGCTTTCGATAGCATAGTCAAGCACTTCCTTCATTTGAGGGAAAATGACATGATTGCCCATAAAACCGTGGAGGAAATAGACTACCGGATACTTCTGGCTAGAATCATCATAACCGGGAGGGAGATAAACCGACACAGCCCTGGTTGGATTCTCATTAAAATCATTTTCAAGATTCTTGGAATAAACTGAGTCCACAACCACCCGGCTCTCAGAGGTTTGTGACCATGCTGGAATACTCAGACAAACGATCAGGATAAGTAAAATGCTCTTTTTCATAGGTTCAGTATGCTGTCGTTTAAAGTCTTGTTTTAGATTTGTATCTCCATTTCCAATAGGGTGTAGCTCAATGATTTGCCATGCGCATCGAGTCTCAGGGAAGTAGTTACTCCTCCGGCCAGTGCCTGGTGAAATACGAATTGAAAGGCACTAAGTTTGGGCAAATCATATCGGATGATTTCTCCTTCAACAATGCCTTTTAAATGATCTTTCACCTTCTCAATAGTCACCTTTCGGCTTAGAAGTTCATAGTCGCTTGCATTGTAAGGGATAAGTGAGAGGATAAGCGTATTTCCCTTATCTCCTGCACGGCTGTGGGCTATATCGTATAGTTTCTTTTTCATGATTGAATGACCTGAATGCTCTTTTGAACCAGATTTCTGTTGATTAAAGTGGAAACTATACCCAATACCTCTTCCACATATTTTCTGGC
>JABXIP010000419.1 GCA_013373005.1 Cytophagia bacterium
ACATGTTTGTAGTCACAATTGATTGAAGCATTCTCGCTCATCTCAGGAGTATAAACACTCGTTCCCCAGGCAAAATTGGAATTAGGCCCTCCGGTACCATAGGTCACCTCTTCTATGTATGGACTTTCCTTAAGGATGGTTTTGACGGTCGTTAATTGAGTTTCATCTACCTCAAATCTTCCTGGCATAAAATCTCTAAAGCCTACAATGTTATCCACTGAATAGCCTAAGTCTTTCGTTTTGATATACTTGAACTGTGCGTTGAAGACCAATAATACGATGACTAAAACTTGAGCAAAGACGAATTGAATGACAAGCAATGAGTTCCTCACATTGGCTTTGGCTCCCTTAGTTTGGTTGAATTTTCCTCGTAGTACTTTCAGCGGATTGAATGCCATGATCATGGCTGTAGGGTAGAGCCCAGCGGTGAAAATGATCAGTATTGAAACTACCAGAGCAAACAGCACTGACGAAGCTTCAACCTGAAGGTCGATGTTCACCTGAGTAATCATAGTGTTTACTTGGTGTAGAAGAACTTCTGCTAACCAAATAGACAAGAATGCCGCCAGGAATACGAGGATACTTAATTCAACAAAATTTTGAGTAGCTAAATCTTTTCTTGAACTACCTAAAATCTTTCTTATACCAACTTCTGATCCTTTTTTCAAAGCCTGGGCTGTTGTAAGATTCACAAAGTTGATTAGTGATGTGCCAAGAATAACTGCTGCTATCGCAATAAGAATATAGATGGTCTCATTCGGAATCGTATAGTTTACACCATTGCCAAATCTGTCATCAGTATGTATTTCTTTTAATGGACCAAGCTCGAAGGAAAGCATCTCAGCATAGTCTGGGCCTAAGTTATCCTCTATTATCTCGTGGAACTGATCAGCCATAGCTGTTGGAGAAACATTCTCAGGCAGCATCACCCAAGTAGTTCCAATGCTAGTAATGCCCCAATCTTCGCGCACATAATATCCTTCGATCTGCTTCATCATGTCAATGTTTGCCAACATCTGATAAGGCATATTGGTGTTTTTGCGAATGTCTTTTACAATACCTTTCACAATACCCATATCTCTTCTCATAAAGTCTATTGGCTCACCCATCGGATCTTTATCTCCAAAGAGTTTGGTGGCTAAAGATTCTGTAAGAATCACTGCTTTTGGGTCTTTAAAGGCTTCAGCTGAACCTCGAATCCATTCTTGATCAAACATTTTGAAGTAGCCTTCATCTACAAAAAGGATTTCATTCTGATCGAACTTTACATCGTCAAAATGTAAATAAAGTCTCATCGGCCCGATGGTTCTTGAAACGGCTTCAATCTGCGGATAATCAGTTCTTAGAATTTTATGCAAAGGCTCTGGAGTTTGGCTTCCATAGCTGACTCCCCAATCTCTTTGCTCTAATACGTTCACCCTGTAAACTCTATCTCCATGGCTATGGTGATGATCGAAAGAGTATTGATACTGAATGATGGTATAAATAACCACACTTATAGTAATGCCTATGGTAAGACTTACCACATTGATTAAACTGTTAACTCGGTTGCGTCTAATGTGCCTCAGTGAAGACTTGAGAAGATTCTTAAACATGGTTCTGTTCTTTAATTTAACACACCTGAGCCAAAAGATGTACCGCATATTGTAAGTGTCTGTAATTCAGTGACAAATGTCATTTCTGAAAACTGTTGAGCACTCAATTTGTTCCGGCATGAAACAGCAAAGTGTTCCGAAGAGGAACACTTTGCTGAAGAAGGTATTTCTATTCGTATCTCAATGAATTGACCGGGTTTTTGTGAGCCGCTTTGAGTGTTTGGCTCATAGCGGTAAGAGAAGCAATAACCACTGCTGCAAAAGTAGCCAAAATAAATGGCCACCATGTAATGGGCGTTCTATAGCTATAATTGCTCAGCCAGCTTTCTGAGAACCAGTATGCCACCGGCCAAGCAATAAGGTTGGCTATAACAATCAGTATCAAATACTCTCTGGTAAGCAGCATAGTGATATTGAGGGTGTTTGCACCCAAAACTTTCCTTATTCCAATTTCCTTTGTTCGCTCAAATGCACTGAATGAAACCAAACCGAATATGCCGAGACTTGCGATGAAAATGGCCAGACCCGTGGCAGCTGTAAAGAGTTGCAAAAACCTTTCTTCGTTGCCATAGAGGCTTTTTATATCATCACTGATAATGCTATATCGAAAGCCACGGGTTGGGTCGAACGCTTGCCATGTTTCACTAAGGAAGCCAATCACTTCAGAGAGCTGGTCAGACTTTGCTGTGAGAGTCACTATACCCTGTGGTCTGTTGGTGGGAATAAAAACTATAGGCTTTATTTCATTATAGATCGACTCGAAATGAAAGTTTTCGGCCACACCTATTATGGTACCTGAATTTCTACCCAAAGTCACTTTTTTGCCCAGCGCATCTTTATCATCCAGAAGTTGCTCTCCTGCTGCATTAATTATGACTGCTGTCCCTGTTTCGGCCTGGCTGTTTTCCCGGAAGTATCTTCCTGATTTAAGTTTAATATCCACGTCTTCCAGGAAACCAGGTTCAACATAAATAACTGAGAGACGAATTGACTGAAACGATGTGTCGGTCATTTCAATATTGAAAAGCTCTTGCGAATTAATATCTCTTCCAATTTGCCGATGAGAGGTGGTGATATTGGATATGGCCGGATTGGCTTCAAGCTGATTTTTCAATACGTCATAGCGCGCGGCATTCTGATTGCTCTGAAGTGCAAATGAAAGGGTGGTTTCAGTATTCAGTCCATATGATTTGTTCCTCATGAAATTCCACTGCCTGAAAACCATAGTAGAACCCACGATTAGGAATATGGAAATTCCGAACTGAAGAATTAGCATGCCTTTCCTCAATCCCAGCAATGAATTCTTTCCTTTAGCATTCCCCTTGAGCGACTTAATGGCACCGAAAGAAGACATATAAAATGCTGGGTAAATACCAGATAAAAACCCGATTATCAGAGAAACAGAAATAAAGGCGATAAGCACAACTGGGTTTTTCAAAAAACCGATCTCCAGCTCTCTGCCTGCAAGCTCATTGAAAAATGGAGTGGCCATTTCAGCCAAAAAGCCTGCTGCCAGCATAGCAGCCGATGTTATCACAAATGACTCAGTTAAAAATTGTCTGACCATTTGCCTTTTACCGGCTCCGAGCACCTTATGAATGCCTATTTCTTTGGAGCGTTTTGTAGCAAGTGCAGTTACCAGATTAATGTAGTTGATGGCAGCAATGAATATGATACCCAACGCTACTAATGCAAAAATCAATACCTCTTGCTTATTGCCGTTTGTCTCTATCTCACTGTTAAGGTTAGAGTCGAGATGAATGTCTGTTAAAGGCTTTGTAAAATAGGTAAGCCAGTCGGTGTTTTCGCCAACGTTTTTCTTGATGAAGCCTTCAAAGCTGGCGTTTAATTGTTCAATATCATAGTGTTCTGGGACCTTAACATAGGTGTACCCTGAGTCCCAACCCCAGGCATTTTCTCTGCCCTCCGTTATCTCTCTCACTGAGTTCGTACCAACCATCATGTCCATATGAAAATGGCTGTTAGGAGGCATGTCTTCAATTACTGCACTTATGGTAAAAGGCATGTCATTTCCTCCCCATAGCTGGTTGATTCTAATGCTTTCACCTACCGGGTCTGCATCTCCAAAGTACTTCCTGGCAAGAGATTCGGTAATTACAACGGTGTTGATATTACTTAAAGCATTCTCTGCAGAGCCAATTATAAATTTGTACTTGAAAACATTGAAGAACTCCTTATCAACAATATGTATTCGCTCTTCATAGCCATTTTTAGTTCCAATTTTCAAATCACTGGACTGTGGCCTACTGAAAAAGGTAACTTGTTCTAAATCGGGGTAGTCTACTCTAAGGTTCGGGGCTAAGGCCATGGTTGTGCTGGCAATCACCTTTACATTTTCCCCTAAAGGAACCGTCTCACTGACTCTGTAAATTCTTTCAGAGTCTTTGTGAAAGCGATCATAGCTCATTTCATGTTTCACATAAATGACTATGAGAAGTGCACTGGCCAACCCCAGAGTTAAGCCAAAGATGTTGATGAAGGAATAAGTCTTGTTGCGAAGAATATTCCTAAGCGCGATTTTAAACTGATTTTTGAGCATGGTTTTGAGTTTTATTGATCCCTAAGTGTGTCGGCAGGGTTAGTTCTGGCTGTTTTTAAAGCCTGAATGGAAATAGAAGCTATAGCAATCAGAAGGGTTATCAGTACACTAGCGATAAAAACATCTACCCCAAAGCTGGTTCTGTAAGCGAATGAATTGAGCCAATCTTGTGAATAGTAGTAGGCCAGTGGGATAGCTATTAAGCTGGAGATAAAGATGATTAGGATGAATTCCTTTGAAATGAGGCCCATAATGTCATTCATTTTTGCCCCCAAAACCTTTCTAATACTTATTTCCTTCATTCTGGACTGTAGAATAAAAGTGGCGAGCCCAAATAGTCCTATGCAGGCTACAAGAATAGTTAAGGCAGAGAATGTAAGATAGATTTTAGCTTTTTGATTTTCCTGAGCATAAATCAGTTCAAAATAGTCATCCAGAAAAATACCGCTATAAGGACGTGTCTTTTCAACCGATTCATAAGCTGTTTGAATCTGGCTTAATGTGGCTTGATAGTTTTCACTGGCCATCTTTACCATTAAATACTGAGGTCCCCAATTGAATTGAGGAGAGAGGAAGAAAGCAAATGGCTTCACCTCTTCATAAAGGCTCAGCATGTTGAAGTCTTCGGTAACTCCCACAATAGTAAATACATGTTCTTCACCTTCTTCCCACTCACCAATTTCAATCTGCTTACCTAGTGGGTCCTCCCAACCATATTTTTCTACAAAAGTTTGGTTGACGATGATCTTAGAAACCTCATTACCAAAATCCGGATCAAAGTTTCGGCCATCAAGTAAATCTATGCCCATCATTTCCAGATAGTCATAGTCGATAGTGGCCATGCTCACAATGTCATTATGAGTTTCTCCCACTTCATCAGTAATCGCAAATGTGGCTCCTGAGTCTCCAGTAGCGGGCTGTAGGTTGACGGCTGATACGGCACTTACTGAAGGAATTTTTAACATTTCACCTTTCATGATCCCAGAGGTATCAGGGGCAGCAAGCCTAACCGATAGCACTTGTTCAGAATCATAGCCTAAATCTTTGGTATGCAGGTAATTGATCTGTTTGTATACCACAAGGGTGGAAATCATCAGGCCTATGGAAATAATGAATTGAAAAGAAACCAGTACTCTTCTGAGTGTAGAACCTCCTTTGCTGCTACTTCCTAAATTCTTGAGTATGCGGTTGGCTTTTAAGCGCGATAAATAAAGGGCAGGGTAAAGCCCAGAAACAACACCCAAAATCACACCGAATAGAATAAGCAAAAGCACCATTTGAGGGTCTTGCAAAAAGCCAATTTCAATAGACTTACCCGAGAGGTTATTAAAAAGCTTAGTAAATATCTCAGCCAAAAATCCTCCTGTTAATACCGATGCGAGTGCCAGTACCACAGATTCCAGCAAAAATTGACCGATTAGGTTGAACCTGCTGGCGCCAACCACCTTTCTCATGCCTATTTCCTTAGCTCTCTGCATAGACTTAGCCGTTGTAAGGTTAATGTAATTGATGGTGGCAATGAGTATCATGAATGTAGCAATGAGAATGTATGATCTGATGGCTTGCCAGCTTCCTCCACCTGCCTGATTAGGGTCATCAGAAAGCCAAATATCTGTTACCGGAATTAGCTTAATCTGCACCTTTGAATCTTCTGGAAGAATAGGGAGAATATTATCTCGAACTAGTTGTGGAAACCTTGCTTGAAAGGCTTCCAAATTAGTTCCTTGTTTTAATCTGATGTAAACCAAATGCCCAACCCGGTTCCACGAAAACTGACCCATGGCCTTGCTTGAAATAAAGGCTTTCTTCTGAACCATGTGCATGTTTTTAGGCATGTCTTCATACACACCCGTTACTATTAGGTCTTTGTCATTGACTTTCACAGTCTTCCCAACAGCTCCATTTATCTCTCCAAATAATTGAATGGCCAGGCTCTCACTAATCGCAATGTTATCTGGATTGCTCAATGCATTGGCTCTGTTGCCGGAGAGAAAATTCAGTTCGAAAATTTCAAGGAAG
>JABXIP010000426.1 GCA_013373005.1 Cytophagia bacterium
GGTGGTGTTTCCCACAATAAATAAGAGCGCTTAACAAACTCTTAACACAATTTTCTTCCATTCCCCTGAACCTTCGACCGGTTTTCATCGACTTACAAAAGAATTTTCATTAAGCCGTACGTGTATTAATGCAACTGCACGTCATATAATCAAAAGGACAAAAATCAAAAACTCATCCGATAGCTATCGGAACCAAAAACAACAAAAACAATGCGCAAATTATTGCTAATGGCTGGGGTGCTATGCTTGGTCGGCATGGCTCAGGCCCAGGAAAAGTTTACACTTAACGGATATATACGAGATGCCTCCAGTGGCGAAGAACTCATTGGGGTAACAGTATATGTAAAAGAGAAGCAAAATGGTGTGATCTCTAATCCCTATGGCTTCTATTCAATCACGCTGCCTAAGGGCACTTATAACATTCAATTTAGTTTTATAGGCATGGAGCCACTTGAAAAAGTGGTGCAGCTTGAGTCAGACATTTCTATGAATATTGAGCTCAAGGAAATTGCCATGGAACTTAACGAGGTAGTAGTAACAGGAGAACGCGAAGACGAGCAGGTAACTAATGTTCAGATGAGCATCAATCAGATTGATATTGCCCAGGTAAAGAAGTTACCAGCACTATTCGGGGAGCCTGATATCATCAAAACCGTTCAAATGATGCCGGGTGTAATCTCTGCAGGAGAAGGCACCTCCAGCTTCTTTGTAAGGGGAGGAAGTGCAGATCAGAACCTGATCCTCATCGATGAAGCTCCGGTGTATGATCCATCACACTTATTCGGACTGTTCTCTGTCTTCAATGCCGATGTAATTAAAGACTCTGAACTCTATAAAGGTGGAATTCCTGCCAGATTCGGTGGAAGATTGTCTTCTATTTTGGAAGTAAGAACCAAAGACGGCAACAACAAGGAGTTTGGTGGAGAAGCCGGAATTGGACTGTTGGCTAGTAGCGTAATGCTCGAGGGTCCGATTAAAAAAGACGAAAGCTCTTTTATAGTTTCAGCCAGAAGATCTTATGTAGATCTTTTTATGAAAGCAGCCGGAAAAGACAATTTGGTATATTTCTACGATGTAAATGCTAAAGCCAATTGGAGAGCCAATAACAAGAACCGCTTCTTTTTGGCACTATACACAGGAAGAGACAACTTCAGTTTTGGTGATGACTTCGGCTTCGATTGGGGTAATAAAACAGCTACTTTCCGATGGAATCACCTGTTCAGTGACAAATTATTCTCCAACACATCGTTGATTGCCAGCCGATTTGATTATGGTCTGGGTTCAACCAGTGAGGATGATGGTTTTGAATGGAGTTCTGACATTACAGAATATTCCTTCAAACAAGATCAGAGCTATTTCTTCAACCCTAACCTGAGCCTTGATTTTGGTTATCACTTAACCTACAGACAGTTTAATCCAGGTGTAATTGAACCGGAAGAAGGGTCCATTTTCAAAAGAACTGCTTTGCAAAAAGAATATGCCTTAGATCATGCCATCTATGCCGGTTTGGAACATAAACTGTCTGACAGACTTACGTTTCAGTATGGTGCAAGACTTTCCATTTTTCAGAGCATAGGGGAGCAGATGGTATATGAGTATGATAATATTTCGGATAACGTGAACCCCGAAAGAATAGACTCTACTTATTACGATCATTTCGAAAACATCAAGTCCTATGTAAATGTGGAGCCAAGATTCGCAGCACGCTATATACTTGATGAAAGTACCAGTCTGAAGGCCAGTTATAATCGAATGGTGCAGAATACGCACCTGGTGAGTAGTGGAACTGTTCCACTACCTTTCAATACCTGGGCACCAAGCTCTGTGTATCTGAAGCCTCAAATGGCTGATCAGGTAGCTGTTGGCTACTTCAAAAACCTGGAAGACAATAAGTATGAGCTATCTGTTGAAGCTTACTATAAAGACATCCAAAACGTAACTGACTTTGCAGACAATGCCAGAGTGTTCTTCAATAAGGATTTGGTGACAGAATACCGTCAAGGTACTTCGGAGGCATATGGTGTTGAATTCATGGCTCAGAAAAAGAAAGGTGACTTAACAGGCTTTATCTCATACACATGGTCTAAAGTGACCAGAAATGTACCTGGAGTGAATCTTGACCGTGAGTTCTATGCTAACCACGATAGAAGAAACAACCTGAATGTGGTAGCCACTTATGAATACAACGACAAATGGACTTTCGGAGGAAACTTTACCTATGGAACCGGAAGGCCAATTACATTGCCTGCAGGCTCTTATGAATATGGCGATGGTTACATTCCTGATATCATTACAGAACGTAACGGTTTCCGCCTAAGAGACTTTCATAGAATGGACTTAAGCGCTACGCTGACGCCTAGAAAGAATGCAGGCAAGAAGTACGAGACTTCATGGGTGTTCTCTCTTTACAATGCCTATAGCCGTAAGAATCCGTTCTCTGTTTATACGAGAGTGCAAATGGACGATGACGGCAATGTAGTAGGAGATGGCACTCAGAAAGAAGCCCGTTTGATTTACTTATTCCCAATACTTCCATCAGTTACATACAATATCTCATTCTAATCATGAAAACGATCTATAAATATATATTGACAGTTTGTGCCGCAGCATTGATCTATAGCTGCGAAGAAACCATCAAAGTAGATACCTCATCTACCGACAGTAAGGTGGTTATTGAAGGTCTGGTAACCAATAAGCAGGGAGGAAGCTATGTGAAGCTTTCCAGAAGCAGAAACTTCTACGATAATGGTCAAACCGGTAGAATAACGGATGCTCAGGTAACAGTAAATACTTCAACTGGTGAGCAGATAGTATTTATACATAATCCTTCGGGAGGAACAGACAGTTTAGGTTACTATTATCCAAATCCCAATTTTGCCGGAAGCATAGGTACTTCTTACACATTAAATGTTGAAGTAAATGGTCAAACTTACACTGCTTTAGATGAATTGCTTCCTGTAACCAGTATAGATTCTATGACGGTTGAAATTGATGAGGACCAGTTTGAGGATCCTGAAGAGCCTGGTGAGTACTATGCAGCATTTATGTATGCCAAAGAACCACAAGACAGAGAGGACTATTATCTCTTTAAGTTTTACAAAAATGGAGAGTCTATATTAGACTGGCCAACAGATATTTATGTGTTTGACGATGAAACTCTGGGTGAATCCATCGACCACGTAGAAATTGCCGATTACTACAAGGAAGGAGATGTTATAAAAGCCGAAATCTATAGCCTAACCCGTGAAGCCTTTATCTACTACTCAGACCTATCTACGCTGATCAATAACGATGGAGGAATGTTTAGCCCGCCACCAGCCAATCCAAGGAATAACCTCAGCAATGGTGCCTTAGGCTTTTTCCAGGCAAGTGCTGTTGATGATTATGAGATTACTGTTGAAGAAGATAATTAGTTAAAGCTCAGTTGAATCAGAATTAATGCCCGCCTATCGGTGGGCATTTTTTATGCTGCAACCACCAAATAGTAGTTCTTCTTACCCTTCTGAACTAGGAAGTACTTGTTCTGAAGTAAGTCAAACTCAGGTTTGGCGTACATATCTTGAATCTTGTTTTTGTTGATGGACACACCACCGCCTTGCAGCATCCTGCGCGCTTCCCCTTTAGAAGAGAAGATTACACCTTGAGTTACTTCGCTCAGCAGGTCAATGTAGTTCTCAGTGGCATCAATATCAGCTTTGGCTACTTCTACCTGAGGCACACCTTCAAAAACGGATAGGAGAGTACTCTCATCCAAAGAAGCCAGGTCTTCCGTGGTAGACTTTCCAAACAGGATATTAGAAGCTTTAATGGCTGTTTGCAGGTCTTCTTCCGAGTGAACTCTGCGGGTAACATCTTCTGCCAAGGCTTTTTGCAAAGTCCTCAAATGAGGCGTTTCAGCATGCTCTTTCTCCAGCGCTTCAATTTCTTCCTTAGGTAGCAAAGTAAATACCTTAATAAAGTTGGCTGCATCTTCATCAGAAGTGTTCAGCCAGTATTGGTAGAATTTGTATGGAGAAGTCTTCTCAGCATCGAGCCAAACGTTACCGCCTTCAGACTTACCAAATTTGGTTCCGTCAGCTTTCTTAATCAAAGGAGCAGTCATCGCAAAAGCTTCGCCTTGTGCCTTTCTTCTGATCAGTTCTGTACCGGTAACAATATTGCCCCACTGGTCAGAACCACCCATTTGAATTTTGCAATTCAGGTTTTTGTACAAGTGGTAGAAGTCGTAGCCTTGCACCAATTGGTAGGTGAACTCAGTAAATGA
>JABXIP010000323.1 GCA_013373005.1 Cytophagia bacterium
AAGCAAGAGTACAATAGAGGTCTGCTTCAGACCATCATGCAGAAGAAAATCAGGTTAATTGATTGGGAGTGCCTAACCAATAAGAACGGAAAGCGACTGATTGCTTTTGGCCGCTATGCCGGTATTGTTGGAGCCTACAATGGTGTGTTGACTTATGGGAAACGCTATAATTTGTTCCACCTAAGACCAGCTCATACCTGCTTTGACCTGGACGATCTAAAGACCGAATTCAGAAAGGTTGACTTGCCAAAGATTAAGATATTGCTGACAGGTGGCGGCAGAGTTTCTAAAGGAGCCATGGAAGTGCTTGATGGTATGAAAATCAGAAAAGTAAGCCCTGCAGAATTTCTCAGTGAGTATTTCAATGAGCCGGTTTATACCCAATTGAATACCAGAGATTATAATAAGAGAATTGAAGGTGGAATATTCAATAGAGATGAGTTTTACACTGAACCTTCCAAATACGAATCAGACTTTTTACAATATGCTAAAAAGACAGACCTGTTAATTGCTGGAGCTTTCTGGGATCCTAAGGCTCCCGTGCTTTTTACCAGAGAAGATATCTCTCGAAAGGACTTTAAGATTCACGTGATAGCAGATATTACATGTGATATTGAGGGTTCAATTCCTTCTACCAAGCAGCCAAGTACTATTGAAGACCCTGTTTACGATTATAACCCGAGCAATGACAGGGTGGAAGAGGCTTTTACAGACGAAGGAAATATTACAGTAATGGCAGTAGATAACCTGCCATGTGAATTGCCTAGAAACGCTTCTGAAGACTTTGGAAAAGAGTTTATGACCCACATTCTGCCAAACCTTTTGGGAGATGATAAAGATGCCATTATAGAAAGAGCTACCATTACCAAAGAGGGTAAGCTCACAGATAAGTTTACCTACCTGCAGGACTATGTCGATGGACATTAACCGATACATTGAGCATACGGCTTTAAAGCCAACAATGACGGCCAAAGATGTAGATCAGTTGATTGCGGAGGCTAAGCAATTCAACTTTGTAGGTGTTTGTGTGCCACCATTTTGGGTGGAAAAAGCTGCGAGGGAGCTTGAAGGAGCTGACATTCAATTGGTGACTGTAATTGGGTTTCCCTTGGGTTACAATCAAACGGAGGTTAAGGAATTCGAAATTGAAAGGGCTATCAATCAGGGTGCTCAGGAGTTGGATATTGTGATGAACATATCTGCTTTTAAGGAAGGTATGCCTTGGGTGAAAATTGAGTTGGCGAAATGCGCTCATCTTATTCACGAAGCCGGCTGCTTGATGAAAGTCATTATCGAAACGGCTTTTCTCTCCGATGAGGAAGTCATTAAGGCTACAAAGATTTCCTGTGAGGCGGGAACGGATTTTGTGAAAACTTCCACCGGTTTTGCTGGTGCCGGAGCCAAAGTTGAACACATTCAATTGATGAGAGAAAATGCTCCTTCAAACGTGGGTATCAAAGCTTCTGGAGGTATAAAGACTCTTACCGATGCTCAGGCAATGATCAGCGCTGGTGCCGATAGACTTGGAACTTCATCTGGAGTGGTTATAATTGAAGAAAATGCCAACAGCCTTTGATATTATAGTGAATGGGAAGGTTCAAGGTGTTTTTTACCGAGCCTCAACCAGAGAGAAAGTAATTGAATTGGGCCTCTCCGGATGGTGTATGAATCTGCCGAATGGCGATGTCCAAATCCATGCAGAAGGAGAACGAGAAGCCTTGAACTCATTACTAATGTGGTGCAAAGTAGGCCCGCCAAGAGCGATAGTAGATTCCGTAGATTTTAAGGAGGTAGAATTTCAGGCTTATTCGGAATTCAGCATAAAGAGATATTAGGCACTCTTGGTTTTGTAGGTCTGAATGCCTTTGTGTTTGTAGACTTTCAACTCAAAATGATCGAAGATGGCCACTTTCATTCTGTTTTGAGCCAATTCAATGCGTTTATCGGGAGAATGGAAAACGGTTAGTTCAAGAGCCGCCAGAATGAAGTTCTTTTTCTGGCACATTTCCAGCACGTAGCCTTTAAATGCATCTGTCCAGTCAGTCAGGTATTTCTCATAATGACTGCTACCATCGAAGAGTAATTCCAGCTGATTATCGCCAATCTGAAAACGGAAAATTCCTGAGAGAATATCATACAGTTCATCGAAGAAAGAGAGGTGTATAGGCCTAAACCGTTCTACCTGCTCACTTATATCATCCGGAAGCCGTAGTGGATTGAAGTAGTCGAAGTAGGCGTCCTTCACCATATCTACCAACTGAGCCTGTAGCTCTAGTCGCAGATCAGATTGTGCCTGCTTCAGTATATAATTCTTATCTAGTAAAAAAAGTCGGTTATCCACCGTAATGTAATTTTGACAAAAGTAGCCAAAATATACCAATGCCGGATAAATAAATCAGGTGTTCCTTTAGGTTTTTATAGTAGCCTTTCGGCTTCTTATAAAACTGAAATTCATGTTAACTGGTCTTCTGTAAATAAAGCGTTTAACGCGAAGTCTACTGTAATCATAGGCCAGCACTATAACCAGATACATACAGACAATATAGAATACATTATATTGAATTGTCAGGTAAATGTACCCCGCGGTTATACCACCGGCCATATATGAAAACATAATAGAGAGTTGTAATTTTAGTTTCCCTCTTAGTTGTGGCCGTTTTCGAAATCGTTTAAGAGTAAACATAGAGAACAGCATACCTAAGTCTGTAGTAAGCCCGGTTAGGTGGGTGGTTTTTACTGCAGAGTTAGAAATACTTGCGGTTAAGCCATTTTGAATCCCCATGGCAAAGAGCATCAGGCCCACCATGGCTTCAGTTTCTAGCAAAGTTTCTTTATAAGAGAACTGTATATAGCTGCCTACTATTAAGAGGCAGATAATTTCTATAATTACAGGGATAGCATGTGCTAGATATTTGTTTTTTCTGTTGAGATGAATGACAATGAAATTAGAAGTGAAGCTCCCAAAAAAGAATAGTAAAATCCAACCAAAAACCACTGCCGCCTGATACCAGTTTCCCTTGGCTATTTCTTCAGCCAACACAGCATAATGCCCTGTTACATTTGAAGTAAAGGCAAAAAAGATGATGACGGAAATTACATTCACCATGCCGGCCGAAAATGCAGTAAGTGAACCTAACTGTATATTCTCCTTGAGTGATCTACTGTTGCTGAATTTTCTAAGCATGTGTTACTTCTGTTTTTTTCGAAAAGTCATTTTCACAATACCTCGGGTTTGAAGGTCTGAGTTAAAGTGAATCTCCAAAAGATTGGCGGTGAGTTTCTGAATTTGATAGTGCTCATTTACTGTGCCATGGATAAGCTTCAGAATGTGTCCCCGACCTTTGATTCTCCACCATAAGCTTTCAACGGTACCATTTTGTTTATGTAACCTAATTTCTCCTGATGGGCTAAATTCCCATCTCTCAGCCTCATGTATGATAAGCTCCTGGCTGATCTCTGCTTTTTGATACTCATCTATTGTTCCAATAGAGATGGACTTATTCTCCGGGTGCGGATCAATTTTCTCATATTGCCAGCTTAACTCCTCCCATTCACCTATTAATAGGTTATTCGGGCTCTCGGCCCAGTTCATGGTGAAGGCAACGGTGGCCACCATTAGTAGCAGAGATGAAATATAGATTAAGGCTATTTTCATGATGTCATCTGACCATGAATGAAGAATATCTCAGATAATTGATTGCTTTCTTTTGAGCTGCTCTGGGCTTTAGCGTCCCACTTTATGGCAACTTGCTTTACCTTGCTTTTTAAAATGTATGGTTTAAGGTCAAAGCTCTTTTTGCAGTATGCAACAAATGGTTTGTTGTCGAAATAGTAGATTTCATCAATCTGATGAGCATTAAGGAAATTTTGAAAAGAGCTTTTGGTTAAGCCTGAGAAGGTATCTATAAATAGACCTTTCAACTGAGATTCATAGGTGTTTCTAATCAAATCGCAGCTTGTATTAAAGTCTTCGGTAACCAATTCGTCTAAGAACTTAGACTTGGAGAAAAACAAAAGATCTGTTATTGAATTCGATAAGTAAATACCGTGGGTAAGTATGATTTTAAGTTCTTCATCCGGGTTGTTTTGAAGCACTTCTCGCACAAGTCTGAGAGACTTTATCTGAAAGTCAGTGGGAATAAGTATGGTCTTCATGTTGATCTGTTTTTTTTATACAGATCAAAAGTATATCCGACCTATTAATTCGGTCTAAGAGTGAGATTAAGATGAGATTAGAATTTAATAGGGCTTATGAATCTGCCTTATGTAGTGGTAAGCTAAATGAATTGCTCAATTTTTGCACATGGAATAGTCACCTTCACAGTAGTACCTTCACCTACATTGGAGGTAACATCTAGCTGCCCTTTATGAATTTTGACAATGTTTCTGGCTAATGGTAGCCCAATGCCATAGCCTTCATGTTTTTTTGTGTTGCTAGCTCTAAAGTAAGGATCGTAGATGAACTGCATTTCAGACTCAGGAATTCCTATTCCCTGGTCTTTAATGATAAACACCACATGCTTATCTGCCACACCAACCCCTACATTAACCGGTTTGTTGTCTGAATATTTGCAGGCATTAAGGATGATGTTGCAAAGTGCCAAATGTAAGAGTGATTCATTGGCATATACTTTCAGCATGAATGGGTTTTCAGGCAAGAAGCTAAAGTCTATTTGGATTTGGCTTTGCGGATTAATTTTTTCAACAGTATCCTTAACATCCAGAATCAATTGGTCAGTACGCAGAATCACCAATTTCTGACTTTTTCCGTCAAAACCGGTTTGCGCAAGCATGAGAAGTGCTTTGGTTTTTTTGTCGAGTTTATCGGCCTCTTCTAAAATAACTTGAAGAGACTCAACATATTCACTTGGTTGCCTAACGCGGCTTAGAGCTACGTCTGCTTCGCCAATGATAGTGGTTAGTGGAGTCTTCAACTCGTGCGAAGCATTACTGATAAAGTTCTTTTGAGATTCAAAAGAAGTTTCCAGCCTGTTAAGCATATCGTTGAAGGTTTGGGAAAGATTGCCAATGATGTCGTCTGAATTCTGAGCTTTTGATTCTAGCCTTAAGTGCAAATTTTCAGAACCTATTTCCTTCACTTTATTAATAATATTGTTGATGGGCGATACGATGCGCCTTGAAAACAAATATGAAATGAGGAAAATGAGCAAAATGGCAATGATGAGTGAGGAGAAAAGAAGGTTTCTTAAGTAAGTAATGTGGTGGGTAATGAAGTAGTTTTCAGCTGAAATAATAATAAGAAAATCTTCGCCTAAGGCTGTGGTATAAATAGCGCCATAGTAAAAGCTATTCTTGTTATTGTAGGTAGCTTTGCCCTCGTTTAATGTTTCTTCAACAAAATTCTGGTTATAGTCATTGCTAGCAGTAAAGTCCTGTGCATTACCTACATCTTCTAGTTTGAAGATTTCTATGCGCTCATCTTGAAGCTTTTCCAGATACTCCTGTCTTAACTCTCGAATAATGTCTGCATCATTCTGGTTTTCCAGTTGCGACTTAGCGGTTGTAATTGCTCTGATTTCCAGTCTTTTATAAAAATCCGTAAAGGCATATTTAGAGATAGAGTAGTATATAAATACACTGAATAGGAGCGTGTAGCCAATAAATAAGGTTAGCAGAATGTATATGATCTTATTTTGAATCTTCATCCGCTTGTTTTAATACATACCCCATTCCTATTCGCGTTTGAATTAGTCTTGAACTATTGTGTCTTTCAAGCTTTCTTCTTAAGTAGTTCACATAAACATCTACCACATTGGTGCCCATATCAAAATCTACACCCCAAACCTCTTCTAAGATATCCATTCTGGAAAGTACTACGCCTCTGTTTCTTAAAAACATGAGTAAGAGTCTATATTCGGTGGAGGTGAGGGAAATATTAAGACCGCTTCTTAATACTGTTTTGGTCTTATCGTCTACCTCAAGGTCGGCAAACCTGAATTTTTCATTTTCCTTTTCCGCGTTTTCAACGGAATCTGTTCTTCGCAATAAGGTTCTCACCCTGGCTAGTAATTCTATAAACTTGAATGGCTTTGCCAGGTAATCATCTGCTCCAGAATCGAGGCCCATTACTACATTTTCGGTAGTGCCTAGCGCGGTCAGAAATAAAATGGGGGTTTGAATTTTGCTGCTTCTCACTTCTTTACAGACTTCAATGCCATTTATACCCGGTAGCATAATGTCTAGAATCAGAAGATCAAAAGAGTGTTCTAGTGCCAGACTTAGCCCCTGATTTCCATCCATGGCTATAGTTACCTGATAACCCTCTTCTGTTAGCCCTTTGTTGATAAAGGAGCAAACGTGGCTTTCGTCTTCGACCAGTAATATTCTCTTCAAACTATTAGAATTTGAAATGCCTAACTCTCAAAGGTGCCATAAGGTTGTGAAAATGTTAGAAATGGTAGCTTTACTATCTAGCTGCATAACCATCTACAATTCTGCCGAAGAAGATGGCATTCATCATCAGCTTATTGGTGCCATACCAGAAGGCTCTAAAATTAGGGTTGTCTACAAGAGACACGACTCTACCCCGGCCTAAGCTACCCACTCTTATAGTAGAGGCGCCTTTCATGGCCTCTAAATTGGCATCACTAATCCATCCGGAGACCAATGGCTCTTCGGTATAAACACCTGCGTTGGCAAACTTACTTTCCGAAGGTTCAATCAGTACCGTTCCTCTTTTGAAAACGGGTAGTTCATCTTTATAAAAGCCAAATGCCATTGGGTGAGATAATTCTAGTTTAGACATAAATACACCTCCAGGAATGTAAAGCGACCTGCTATAGTTGCCGATTTGGTCATAGGTAATTTCTTCCGTTCCCGGGTACTCTACTTCTACTGCCTTAAGGCTGGTTAGTTTATTCCGAGACATCCACGGCACTGCTGAGCCAATCCCAACTAAGGTACCTCCATTACCAATCCACCGTTTTAGATTTTCCATTCCGGTTTCCGAAAGATTCAGACCTCCGGTAATAATTAGAGTATTATATCTCTCTATGGCGCTTGAGGCTACTCTGTCTTCAGGAAGTTTGGTTACCAGCATTTGCATGCGGGTGTCTAGTAAGTGCCAAACTTCTCCGGCATCATAAGAGCTTCCAGATTCAACTACCAAGGCTACTTCAGGCTTCTCTAAGGCAACAAAGGAGTTACTTCCCAGGCTTACTCCTCCCGTTAGACCACTTGAAAGAGCATGGATCTGAAGGCCATCAGTTTCTGCAATCTGCTGCATTTCATAATACAATTCGCTTTCACTGAGCGACTGATTAGCCACCGAAACCAGAATGGTTCCTCTATCGAACTCAGTTTCTTCTGGCCCCATAAATTTGCTTGTAGCTACTTTTAACCTTACGCCTTTTTCAAGAAGCTTATTTGCAGCTCTTGGTGCGTAATATCCATGCCACTCGAATACATAGGCATAAGCACTCTGACCTCCCAAAACCTGACCTTTCGGAAATTCCATATTATCAACCTTACCACCCAGCTGGTTTCTGCTGTAGTCACGGCTACTCATTTCAGCATATTCTACGTTGAAAGCCATTGGGTAAGTCCAGCCAGATATGTCGTAGAAAAGGCTGTCTTGGAATTCAGTTCTTTTCTCAAACATGGCTTTTATGAGCTTATAATTTCTTTGCTTTAGAGGGATTATATAGGAGTTGTCTTGTGTGAACTCCTGATCATTGAGCCTTATTTCACGTGAAGGGCGATAAAAATCAATTTCTTGAGCATTTAGTATTTCTGCCAAATGAAAGGCTCTCGCAGGATCTTTCTCAGCCTTAAAGATGTATGCTTTCACATTGTCATTGTCTGCATCTCTAAGCACTCTTTTGTAAAAGTCTCTTTGATAGTCTAATAGCTCCTCTCTCATTTCTACCGAAGCTTTCCAGGTGGAGAGCGCAGTATTGAACTGATTCTTAATGGTAAATGGAAATCTCAATATTCCATTAACGCTTTCCTGTGCATGGCCTCTAGAGCTAGCTTGTTCAAAGAGAATTCCTATGCCACCATTAATGTCTGGGAATGTAGAACCCTTACCATAGTAGAAGTCGTCATAGCCTTCTTCGGTAAAATATAATGAGCCGATGCTATCTAATGCCTGTGCATGATAAGTGCCGATTTTCTTGGTCAACTCTTGATTCAATTCCGGGGTAAGTGGATGAGTCCTTTGCGGTACTCCGGGCTGAAAAAAGAAGGTAGAATTAGTGCCCATTTCATGGTGGTCTGTCAATACATTGGGTTTCCACTCATGGTATTTCGCTACCCTGTTTTTGGATTCTGGTTGCTGGACTGGGAGCCAATCTCTGTTCAGATCGAACCAATAATGGTTGGTCCTTCCACCCGGCCAGACTTCACTATACTCTCTGTCCATTGGGTCTGGATTCACATTCTTGCTTTTATGCATGTTGGCCCAGGTAGAAAAACGATTTAGTCCATCTGGGTTGAAGGATGGGTCTAATAATACCACGGAGTTTCTCAGCATGGCTTCAATCTCTGGTCCTTGCGCAGCTGCCAGATAATAGGCCACCAGCATGGAGGCATTCGAACCACTTGGCTCATTGCCATGAATGCTAAAGCCCATATAGTCTACTACGGGCATTTTTTTTATGTCGAATTTATCGGCCTCGTTCGGATAGGTAAGCCAGACATGATCGCTTCTGATTTTATCGATTCCGATCTGATTTGTGGGGTGAGTAATGGTAAGAAGTACCTGAGGGCGGTCTTCGTGAGTGGTTCCAATTAGCTCTATAGTCACTCGGTCAGAAGCTTTGGCCAATTCTCTCATGTACAGTACCAATTTGTCATGAGTAATATGCCATTCACCAACCTGATGACCTATTACAGATTCAGGGGTAGGAATTGCCGGATTGAAGGAAACATTTTGAGGTAAGTAATAGTCTAGCGTTATCTGACCAAATACTTGAATACCAGCACATAAGAAGAATGCACAAAGCAACCCAATCGATTTAGTTCTCATAGTATCGAAGTTCTCAAAAGGCAATATACTGATAACCTTCACTTAATGAAACATGCGTGGTTTTTAGAAGGTCAAGTTGAATTGACAAAAAAGCCAAAAAAATGGGTGCTTGGAAAATCATTTCTACCTATTTTTGAGGCAGAATAGAGTGATGAACGGTAAATACTGTTGCTATTGATGAATGGTCTTTGCTTTAAAAACTTTACTCATTCAAACTCATCCCTGGAAAGTAAATACACTTAAACAAACCAATGTTAAGAATAGGTTAAAGCAGGTACTGATTCGTAGCGAAATCATAACATTTGTCAAACAGTCATGACCTGTCTTCCCTTTAGATTTGTTAAAAATTCTTAACGACTAAAAAAGAATCTTTATTAACTAATTATAACTATGAGGAAACAATTACTAGTCTTAATGACATTTGTTTTGTCCTTCGCTACAGCATTTGCTCAAAGTGGTGTGGTGCAAGGTAGATTGCTCGATGCAGAAACCGGAGAAGGTGTTTTCGGTGCATCTGTATTGGTAGTGGGTACTACCAAAGGTGCAGTTTCTGATGTGGATGGTAGATTTAGAATCGCCAATCTTTCAGGAAATGTTACATTCAGAATTTCTTACATCGGTTACGATCAAATCACTATTGAAAGAACTGTATCTGGAGATATTGATTTGGGAGACATTGAATTGGTACCGAACGTTATCGCTCTTGATCAGATCGAGGTGATTGCTTCAGTAGCCGAAGAAAGAAAAACTCCAGTTGCTATTTCGACTATCAAAGCTATTCAGATCATCGAGAGAGCAAGTAATCAGGAATTCCCTGAGTTATTGAAATCTACTCCTGGTGTTTACGCTACTAAGTCTGGTGGTGGATATGGTGACTCTAGAATTAACCTTAGAGGTTTTAATTCTGAGAACGTAGCCGTATTAATCAACGGTGTGCCTGTAAACGACATGGAGAATGGTAGAGTTTACTGGTCTAACTGGGCCGGTTTAACAGACGTTACTCAGTCTATGCAGGTTCAAAGAGGTCTTGGTGCTTCTAAAGTGGCGGTACCTTCAATTGGTGGTACTATCAACATTTTGACTAAAACCACTGATGCTAAGAAAGGCGGATATTTCTCTGCTTCTACGGGTAACAATGCTTACTCTAAGCTTTCTTTTGGTCTTTCTACTGGTTTGACAGAAGAAGGATGGGCAGTAACCCTTTCAGGTGCTAAAATTCAAGGTGATGGTTTCGTAGATGGAACTTGGTTCGAAGGGTACAACTACTTCTTCAACGTAACTAAGCAAATCAACAATAACCACATCCTTTCATTGACAGGTTTTGGTGCTCCACAGAAGCACGGTCAAAGAGAGTCAAGAGCAAACATCCAATATTGGAGAAATGCTCCTGAGCCACTCAAGTGGAATCCTGATTATGGTATACTAGGTGGTGAAATTCTTTCTGTTGAAGATAACTTCTACCACAAGCCTCAGTTCTCATTGAACCACTACTGGACTATCAATGACAAGTCTGAGCTTTCTACTGCAGTTTACGCTTCTTACGGAACTGGTGGAGGTGGAGGAAACTTAGGTTTCTCTAACATTACTGCTCCAAGAATTTCAGGAACTTACAGCCCGATCGATTTTGATGCATTGGTTGCTCAAAATGAGGCTAATGTTGATGGATCTGCTTCTGTTGCTCTTAGGGCTTCGAGAAACGACCACAAATGGTATGGTGTTTTGAGTAGCTACTCAAACGAAATCAACAACAACCTTAAGTTATTGGTTGGTGCTGATCTGAGATGGTATAAGGGTATTCACTTCAGAGAAATTACTCACCTTCTTGGCGCTGAGTACTATATCGATAATAGTGATGTAAACCAACCTAACAAAGCTGTTAGAGTAGGTGATAAGTATAGCTATTACAACGATGGTATTGTAAACTGGACTGGTGCTTTTGGTCAGTTGGAGTACACTAAAGATAAGCTTGCAGCTTTCTTCTCAGGTGCTATTTCAAACACTGGTTACAAAAGAGTTGACTATTTCAACTACTTAGATTCAGATCCTAACCAAACTTCAGACGTTCAAAACTTCATCGGTTTCCAAACTAAAGGTGGTGTTAACTACAACCTGACTGCAAACCACAATGTGTTCGCTAACCTTGGATACTTTGAGAAGGCTCCAATCTTCGATAACGTATTCCAGAACTTCGTTAACGATGTAAACCCTGATGCTGAGAATGAGAAAATCACTTCTTACGAAATTGGTTATAGCTATAGAAGTGCTGTATTCAACGCTAACGTAAACCTTTACAGAACTCAGTGGAAAGACAGAGCATTTATCAGATCTCTTAGAGGTGCAGGTGGAGAGGACTTCTTCGCTAACCTTAAAGGTGTGAATGCAATTCACCAAGGTGTTGAAGTAGACTTCGTTTACTCTCCATCTACTAACTTCAAAGCTACCGGTATGGTGTCTGTGGGTGACTGGGAATGGCAAAATGACCTTCTTGGTGTAGAAGTTTTCGATGGTCAGACTCAAATTGATGGTCCTTTTGACTTGGCTATTGCAGGTTTGAAAGTAGGTGATGCTGCTCAAACTACTGCAGCCTTCGGTATTGAGTACAACATCGTTCCTGATGTGAAAGTATCCATCGATTACAACTACTACGCAAATCTTTATGCTCAGTACGATCCTTTGACAAGAAGAACTACTGACGTTGGTCAAGGTACTGCCGATGAGTCTTGGAAACTTCCTTCATGGAGCACAATTGACTTGAGATTGAAGTATGACTTCAAATTCGGTGACTTCGATGCTACATTGTTCGGTAACGTGAACAACTTGTTAGATACAGAATACATTGCGGATGCTATTGATGGTTCAAACCACAATGCAGCGTCTTCTTCAGTATGGTTTGGCCAAGGCAGAACCTGGACTGGTGGTTTAAGACTAAACTTCTAATTGAAAAGACAACAAGAAAATGAAATACTTAAATAAACTTAATCTTGTCGCTTTGCTAATGGCTGTTGCCATTGTTTCATGCGATCCTTTAGAGGATACTTTCGCAGAATTAGATGCAAATACTGATACTGCGATCTCTGCCGATATGGTATTGACTCTTGAAGATGACGATTATGAGTTGTTGGAAGATGCGCCTGGTGGAGCTGGAGCTGCACAGTATAAGAATTTCGATTCTCCAGATGAGCCAAGAACTTTGATTCCTGTGATTCTTGATTCTAAATTCCCTCACTTGGGTAACGGATCATCAGCCTTGGTTACTTACGATTATTATTCTCCAATAAGAGTGAATAATGAGATTTCGCATACCGTAACCGCTCAGGAGTATCAGGATATGGGTCAGACTTTTGGCAACTTCAACGATGATGGAGATATCATTGCTGCTGCTAACTTCTTATACCCAGATGCTGAAGAGGAGGATCTTTTGACCCTCACTTACGACTACTATGCTTCAGGTTCTGTTTCGCAAAGAACAAGCAAAGTAGCTCGTTTGAATGGTTTCTGGTATATCTCATATGAGCCAACCCAAGATGATTATAGATTTATGGGTCAGGCTTACAATAACTTCGATAGCCGTACTACTGGTAGAAATAGAATGGGAGTTCTATTGACTAACAAATACCCATTTGCTGACGAAGGAGATGTTAAAACAGCAGTATTCACATACACTTATGTACCTAGCGGAGGATCTAGACAATATGAGGACTTCCTTGTAGCCTATGAATTTGATGGTTCTGCTTGGGTAGGTGTAGAAGATGTGACTGCTCAGTCTCTTCAGTTTGGTAATGAAGATGGTACTTGGGTTCCAGACAATACTATTAAGTATGTTCTTTCTGGAGCAGACTATAGCACAATTGGTGCTCAATATGCTGGAACAGCCTGGGGTGATAACCTAAATACTTACGGTAACTTCAGTAGAACTGGAGGTAGTACTTCTTGGAGTGATGACCTGATGGTTGAAGCTCTTGGCTTCCTTTTGAACAGTGGTGGATTTGTTACCACAGATGGTCAGAAGTACGTACTTACTGTTGTAGTATACAATGGCGCCACAGTTACTGAAGACTGGAGTCTTATCCGTGAAAATGGTGAGTGGGTCTTGAACGACTAAACCATTTCAAAATATTTTTGTCTAAAAGTCCTGGGGGTCTCCTCAGGACTTTTTTGTTGTGTGTCGAGCTAACACAAAGAGTTCTATAAGCGGTAGAACTAAATCTGTCGTCTCGCGTTAATTTTGCAGAACAAATAAATGCCTTTAGTGTCTTATGAGGTAGGATTTTCCCCGAGAGAGAGAGACGCTTATCTAACTACTAGAACTACTAATGCACCTTAAACAATGAGTAAAACATCTAGATTTATTGTAGTAATCATTATCATTTTAGCTTTGGCAGCTTGGGTTATTTATCCGAGAATGGATGAAGTTTTAGGTACAGGTTCTGATGCTGCAGCACAAGCCTCACCAGCAATGACAGGCCCGAGAGTACTTCCGGTAAGCGGAATGGTGGTTTCTCCAAAGTTGCTCGAAAATAAAGTCAAAGTTACAGGTTCTATTCTGCCCAATGAATCTCTTGAACTTAAGAGTGAGGTTTCCGGTCTCGTAACAAAAATCCATTTCAAAGAAGGGCAAAAGGTAACCAAAGGTACTTTGTTAGTTAGTTTGAAGAATGACCAACTTCAGGCTCAACGTGAGAAGTTAAAGTTCAGTAGAAAATTGGCTCAGGAAACTGAGAGACGTCAGAAACT
>JABXIP010000353.1 GCA_013373005.1 Cytophagia bacterium
GCTCCTGACAATGAATTGCCACCAACTTTGCCTTCACCGGCAAAGCCCATGTTACCTACTTCAGTAGGGAAAGTTACGCCTACCAATTCAACATTATCATTGTCGAAAGGCATATAGAAAACTTCACCATCGTACTTGGTTACATAAGGAGGTATTTTACTGAAGTTAATAGTCTGAACAGTGGTTTTACCATTGATGTCAGTAGCTGTTACTTCCAAAACGTGGTCTCCGTCTTGTAATTCGCTGTAGGTATATTCTCCTACAAACCTTCTGTAGTCTGTAAATTCATTGAAGCTGGCGATCTGAGTACCATCTATCTCTAAATTGATAGTGGCTAGCTCAATATCGTCAGAAGCTTCAAATTCAATATCAATAGAGGTTACGGTTTCGTATACCTGAATTTCCGTTCCATTAACCGGATAGGAAACTGTTACTTCAGGAGCAGAAAGGTCTTCTCCTGGTTCTACAGTTTTGATTTCATCAAGAAAGCTATCCTTACAACCAGCAATTAAGAAGATTAGTAAGAAGCTTAGAAAGAATGATTTTAAAATTCTCATAACGTTATAATTTCTTAATTGTCAGATAATTGAGTCAACAAATCTAGCTGAGCCAGTGGGTATGGAATGAACTGGTCGTCAGCAGTGTAAGTTCTGCCATCTCTGTTCAGTTCCGAAGTGCGACCATGTCTTACAACATCGTAGAAACGGATTCCCCATTCCAAACCGAATTCAGCAAACTTCTCGTTTAGAACATCGTCTAGCGTTACACTAGCTAAGTCTGTAAGTCCTGCTCTGTCTCTTACTTCGTTTACAGCATCAGTAGCACTCATCGCTGAGCTAGTAGCACCATTTACAAGGGCTTCAGCGTGCATTAATAGAATCTCAGAATATCTGATTACAAGCATGTTCTTGTTTTCGCCATATCTGGTTCTACCCGGAGTAAGTTGATTAGATGGTAGGTAGTGCTTGCCACTTGAGAATTTAGCTCTTGGGTTAGGCTGAGCATCAGTTCTGCCAATAATGTCACCATCGCGGGTTGTGTTAGAAACAAAGCCTGGTAGGGTAGCATAATTCGGATCGGATTGAATCATCTCAATTCCTTCTCTGGTGAACAATACGCTGGTCTCCAATCTTACAGTTTCGTTTCTGTCTAGCATAAACTTGATGTACTTCATAGAAGGCTCCCAGAAGCCCCATCCTGCACCTGAACCGGCAACAGCTGGTGTCCAGTTGTTTGGCCCGAAGAATTGGTGCAGATAGTACTCTGCGTTACCTGAGCTCTGACCGAAATCTGAGTATTGGAACTCCATAATACTCTCATTACTCAACTTTCCAGGAGTTTTGAATAGCTCGTAGTAGTCGCTATAAAGCTCAAATGCTCCTGAGCTAATGATTTGACCAGTTGCGTCTGCAACACCCTGGTAATTCTTCATTTCAAGGTTGGCCATGGCTTTCACTGCCAATGCGGTATATCGGGTTACTCCACCTTTAATGTCAGTTCTTTCGTTCGGACGAACGTTTGGCAACAATGGTGAAGCTTCATCCATTAAGTCTGAAATGAACTGCATTACCTCTTGCTGTGAAGAAACAGGAGTAGTATACAAAGCATCAGTTTGAGAACTGGTAGGGATTAGAATCTCTCCCCAGAGTCTTGAAAGCTGAAGTAATTCCCAGCCTTGCATTACTTTGATCTCAGCAATATACTGATCAGCTTCTGCAGGATTAGGAGCGTTAACCTTGTATTTTTCAATTTCTTCAATGGCTGCATGCCACTTAATGATATCGTCATAGAAGTTCAACCATGTAGAGTTGTACATCCAGAATGATCTGTCATATCTGAACTGGTCAGTCTCAGTTAAAGGAAACTGATCGCCAGCAGGGTTCACATCGTCACCTCTTACTGAAAGCAAAGGGAAGGTTTCCCATTGGATGTCGTAAAAGAGGTCATAAGCGCCAACTTGTAGTTGAGCCATGTTCTGCGTTTGGGTATAGTCTGTTCCTTCTACAAGTACTTGGCCTTCCAGAGGATCATCCAAATCTCCATCACATGCTGTCACCAAAACCATCGCAGCTGCGAGACTAAGGGTCCATAAACTTTTAAAATATTTTAGCTTATTCATTTTCAATCTCTTTAATCTTAGAATTTGATATTTAAACCTAGCGTGTAAACAGCAGGGATTGGATATGTCTGTCTGTCGATACCGTTTGCAACCTCAGGGTTGAAACCGTTATAGTTGAATAAGGTCAATGGCTTTTCTGCGGTGAAGGTAATTCGTGTTTCAGGCATCTCTGTTCCAAGCACTGTTTTACCAATGATCTTGTAAGAAAGTCTGATGTTCTGAATTCTGAAGTACGAACCATCTTCAACAAAATAGTCACTCATGCTTTGGTTCCAGCCTTTTCTCAGGCCGGCAGCAGAAGGATATTTGTCAGAAGTACCTTCACCTGTCCAAAGATTGTCTGCCAATTCAGCATCAATATTGGTATCTGTAGTGAAGATGATTTCACCTCTTTTTCTGTTAAGAATACTGTGACCAGTCATTCCCTGGAAGTCTGCAGATAGGTCGAAGTTCTTGTAGCTTACACCAAGGTTGAACCCGTAGGTCAAAGTTGGAAGGTATGAGCCAAGAACTACTCTGTCCTGATCATCAATTACACCGTCAGCATTTTGGTCAACGTATTTGTAATCACCTGGCTCCAAACCAGCATCGTTGATGAATTCTGAGGTATAACCATAGTTGTCAATTTCTGACTGATTCTGGAAGATTCCATCGGTTTTATAACCGTAGAATGCTTGTAATGGATTGCCAATGATTGATCTCTGACGGAATTCTGCGCTACCTGCATCAAGGTACTGAGGTCCACCTAAATCAAGGACTTCATTGTTCAAAGTAGCCAGGTTACCGCCAATGCTGTAGCCAATTTCACCAATTTGGTCAGACCAGCTGATAGCTGTTTCGAAACCTTCGTTTCTGATGCTTGCAGCACTTCTTCTTACGTTTGATCTGATCAAAGGAAGTATAATTGTTACCGCTGCATCTTTAGTGTCTCTTTGGAAGTAATCGGCTTCTACGGAAAGTCTTTCATTGAACATTCTGGCACTTACACCAATGTTTAATTCTTCGGTAGTCTCC
>JABXIP010000119.1 GCA_013373005.1 Cytophagia bacterium
TGTTATGCAGCCTTTGTGGGCATCAAACTTGGTCATCAGATTTGCATGGCCAACCCTAAAGCCAAAGTCCTCATTGTGGCTACAGAGCTCTGCACCATTCATTTCCAGAAAGAGTCAGATGAAGACAACCTGCTCGCCAATGCCATTTTCGGTGACGGATCAGCAGCCATTATCATGTCGGGTCAAAAGGAAGATTCTCTGAATCGAACTGTGTTAAAACCCGAGGGCTTTCTTAATGAACTCTATCCTGAAGGCTCTTCAGAAATGGCCTGGAATATTGGCGATCACGGCTTTGAAATGAAGCTCAGCACTTACGTGCCTTCGCTAGTAGAAAAAGGAATTGCCGAATTAGTAGAAAGGCTCAAGGCCAAAAACAATGGTGAACCCATCAATCATTATGCTTTTCATCCGGGTGGAAAACGAATATTGGAGGTAATAGAATCTGAATTGAACATAACCAAGGAAGGCGATTGGGCCGGCAGAAAAGTGCTAGAGCAATATGGAAACATGTCTTCGCCAACGGTACTTTTTGTACTGAAATTCCTTTGGGAGAGTATGACAGAAGACAATCTGAACGAGCGAATTCTTTCTCTCGCCTTTGGCCCCGGCCTCACCATGGAATCAATGATTCTGAGAATCTCCTGATTCTTTAAACTGCCGATTATAGAGCAAGAACCGGCCAAGATTTGGCGTAGAACTCAGCAGCTTGTCTTGCCTTCGTTTGAAAAAGTGAAAATCATTCGATTTAGAACTGTGAAAACGGCTGATTGGCGCTTGAAAAAGTGGTTGCCCGTATGCATCCAAAAAGGCCTCGCGTTTCAAACTGTCATCGTTCACGAATAAGACTTTGTACATCAAATGTGGAGCCGAGTATCTATCCATTACTCGATTCAATGAATCTATCTCCTCCTGATCAGGCAAAAACAAATCGCGATTTAGAGGATAATAGGCCAGCGGGTTTTTGTAAGACGAAACCACTTTCAGGATAAATTCCTTGGCTTCCTCCTCCTGAGAGTTTTGCGCACGAGCAACTGAGAACATAAAACTCAGAAACATAAAACATAAGAAGGTGCGCTTCATCATAGCATGAATTTAATGATTATGTTTAATTCATTAAACACTTCTAGGCAAAGCCTAGAAACGCCATCTCAACCTCTCCTTGAGGTGAGGTCAAAACTGCTGGCAGTTTTGGTGAGGTGAAAAGATTTTAGAGCCGAATGACCATTAAACTTAATGTCACCCTGAACTTGTTTCAGGGTCTGACCATTAGATTCCGAAACAAGTTCGGAATGACGGACTAAGACGCCTATCCAATTTTTAGTAACATATTTGCACTTAATGAGCAGCAAGTTTAAATACCGAGCCTACGATGAAGAATTAATGGACGATCTCTCTGCCAGTGGCCCGGTTATTCCACAAACTTTGCGCGAACTGGAAACCATTAACAAATGGTTGGGAGGTAATTTTGTGACCATCGATGGGATTATAAAGCTGATCCGCAGAAAGAACCCCGGCAAACTTGTCATAGCCGACCTTGGCTGCGGTGGTGGAGATATTCTCAAACTCGTTGCAGGGTGGGCAACCCAAAAGAAAGTAGATGTAAAATTAATCGGTTTCGATGCCAACCCACATATTATTGAATATGCCCGAGAGAATTGTAAGGCGTTTGAAAACATCAGGTTTGAAGTGCAGGATATCTTCTCTGAAGAATTCAAAGAGCGAGAATTCGACATTATTCTCTGCACCCTTTTCACGCATCACTTCAATGAAGAGCAGCTAACGGGAATATTCAAGCAGTTTAAATCTCAGGCTAAGATTGGCGTAGTAATTAACGACTTGCACCGACACCCTGTGGCGTATCATTCCATCAAGTTGCTGGTGAACCTATTCTCTAAGTCTGAATTGGTGAAAAATGATGGCCCACTTTCAGTACTTCGTTCTTTTAAAAGAAAGGAGCTCGTTCAACTGATGAATGACGCAGAAATTGGACGATACTCACTCCAGTGGATGTGGGCCTTTAGGTGGCAGCTGGTATTTTAGGTTCGCAAAGAAACCACCAGTGCCTGCAAAAAGATCGACTATCGAATTACTTTCTCTTACTTTCATTCCAAGCCCTAATAATTGAGCTGAACGGAATTCTTGGTAGCACTTTTACAAAGAATTCTCTCGCATTAATCACCCTCTGGAGTGGACTAACTATTAGAATTAAAAGAACTACGACAAACCAGATATAAAACGCTTCCATGGTTGTATTTCTATTTTTACTTCAAACACTTATACATTTTGCAAGTCTCTTTTGGCAACCTACTAATTACTATTCATCGACCGTAGGACACACTCATTACACACTGATTACAGGTTAACAATCAAATTAATAACCTCATAGGACGTGGATTCTCAACTAATAGTGAATTGGCAAATTTGTCAATACCAAGGTCCTTTTTGAAGAGGTATTCTAATTTGTGGCAAGATTAATTGAAGGAGCAGTTCGTGTGTATTATTGAATTAAAGAGCTTTCACTCTAATAAAAAAAGGCGATTGAAGTATAGGACTACTTTAATCGCCTCTTCTGTACAAAGATACCTTGAATGCGGTGCGGAAAGGGTGTGCTAGTTCAAGTAGGAAGAAATTTTTTAAAATTATTTTTCAACCCAACTCACCTTGTCCTCGATTGGAGTACGTCTGCCTTGAGGTTCAAATCCTTGTTTAACATTCCCCACATACAAAAAGCCTAGTAGCTGGTCTTGTTCTCCCAAACCAAAGAACTCTTTCGCTTCAGGATAGAAAGTAACCCCTCCGGTTCCCCAGTAACAGCCCACGCCATAAGCTGTAGCAGTGAGGTACATATTTTGAACTGCCATTGACACCGCGGCAATTTCTTCCATCTCAGGCAAAAA
>JABXIP010000093.1 GCA_013373005.1 Cytophagia bacterium
TCACCTCTAAGGCTGGAGAAACCTCCTCTCCGTTATATGGCAAAAAGAACGTAACCTTTGTTCCTCCTCCTAATTCAGATTCAACTCCAATTTTGCCTTCATGTGCCTCAATGGCCATTTTACAATAAGTAAGGCCCAAACCATTTGAGGTAGCTAAGCCTGAGTTTCGCTGCTCACCTTGCCAGAATTTCTCAAAAATAAAAGGAAGTCGTTCTGAAGAGATTCCTGCACCCTCATCCTGTATCACAATACCCAGCATTCCATCTTTATGTTGATGATATATCTTAATTACATCTCCATTCTCAGAATACTTGATGGCATTAGTCAATAGGTTCACCAACACTCTCACCAAGAGATGTCTATCGCCTTGGAGAGAAAGTTTTTTGGGAAGTAAGTTTTGGAAAACAATACTCTTGGCTGCTACCAGAAGTTCCACTTGCTCTCGTGCCTCTTTCACCAGTTCATCAAGGTAAACTTTCTCCTTTTTAGGATCGATTTTCACCTCTTGCATCTTCTCAACCTCCAGCATATTGGTGACCAAATTGAGCAATTGGTATCCAGATTTTGTGATGCTATCGACCTTCTTATCATCATTTATGGTAGAAGAAAGTCCAATAATGGAGTTGAGTGGATTCTTCATATCATGCGCTATCATTCGAGTAAGGTCCTTTCGGAAGTCGAAAAGAGCTTTGAGTTGAGAATTGATGATCTGAAGCTTGTCCGTTTTAAACTGTAATTCTTCCTTCTGCTTTGAAATAAGCTCATTCTTCTGTTTTAGCGCCAAATTCAATTTCTTCTTTCTTCTATCGGCTTTATATATCACATAGGCTAAAACAGCAAGAAGAAAAGCCACAACTGCAAAAACAGTCTGAATAATAGCCTTCTGCTTAAGATCGGCTTCTTTCATGGCCAAATCATTCTTCAGTAAAAGATTCTGATTTTCGGTCTGCTCAGTTTCATATTTTACCTCAAGCTCTTCTATTCTTTGCTTAGATTCTTCTGAATTGAGGGAGTCATCTATAACACGGTAGCGCTGATAATTATTGAATGCACTACGAAAGTCAGCCTGAGCAGAATCGATTTTGTAGCGAATGCGCAGTGCATTTCTTTCTCTGTTGGCAAGGTGAGTCGCTGTGGCATTCGAGAGCGCTTTGTTAATCCAGTTGTTAGCCGAACTAAGATTTCCCAATTTCAGCTGAATATTAGCGATCTCTGTTTCAATTCTAGAGTGATAGTCATTGCTATTGAACTGAATGAAAATATCATAAGCATCTTCAAAGGCTTGCAAACCCTTAGGGTAATCTTCTGCTGTTACATACAGTCTTCCCAGGCCCAGATAGCCCAATCCATGCACAAATGGAGTGGCATTTAAGGTATCTCTGGTGAGATGGAAATAAGCTTCTTCGCCCTTTTCAACGTTTAAGAAGTCTTCTTTACTGTAGAGTGTGCCCAGGCCAAGATATGACTCAAATTGCGCTGTGATATTCTCAGTTTCTTTTCCCAGGGCGAGCTTCTTTTCAAAATATTGGCTAGCTTCTTCATAATCTCCATTTCGGGTGTAATAATCACCCAAACCACCATAGGCTTTAGCTCGAATTCCACCTTTTTGATCTAATAATGGCTTCGTCTCAACCACTTCCAGGCTTTTGATGTAATAGCCGATTTCCTCCTCTTCATTATCCATCAGGCCATTGATCCATGCCATATTAACCAAGGTTCTGGGGTAAAGGTCTAAGTCATGATCCTCTGCAATGCTGGCAGACTTGAATAGGTAGAATTTAGTGCTATCGTATTCGCTGTATTCAAAAAAGGCAAGGCCAATCAGGTCATAAGCCTTCACCATTCGAGTATAGTCTTCGGTGACGTAAGCAATATCAATTATCTCCTCAGCATGGGGTTGCCCTTTTTCAAACTCATCTGACTTAAAATAGACATTGGCCAAGGTGTAGAGAATGTCCATTTTAATTTTAGGTTCAGAAGCAAGCCCCTCTTTTTTAAGAATGGACTCTCCGAATTCCTTAGCTGGCGTAAAGTACTGTTCAGCATCGAGCTGCTTTAGTGAATCGAGCAACAATTGAAATTCTGATGTGGCAGTTTGAGCTTTGAGATTATCAGTGGGAACAAGCAAAAAAGCACCTATTAAAGGCAGCAAAAAGTTCCGAATAAGTTGAGTTGAGGGTTTCAAGAGACGGGCTTTGATCAAAGTTAATAAAATCTGGCCTCCGCTTCTCGGAGGCCAGGTCTTTCACCAAAACATCTACAGTATATTAACTGATAGATAAAATTTAGACCGGAATGTGTTCCACACTAAAGGTTATCACTTTTGAGGGCTGGATAACGATTTAGTTGAGTCTGTTACAAAGGAAAGCAGACACACCAAATGTTCAGCACCCTGAATGTAGACAAGGTGTAGACAGGTAATTCATATGAATATAAAAATATATAACTAATTTTTTAGTAGATTTAATTATGCTATTGGTCACCCTATTCTATCTCTTTAACTTCAATACCCCGCAGGTATATGATGCCATTGAATATAAAGGCCAATCATATTCATTGATCGGTGCCTCTCCCCTTGAGTCATACCTATATGAAAAGGGGGTGGAAGAAACCATTTTAAAAAATGGTTTTAATACGGCCTGCTGGCGAGGTTTTGTTGCCCAATGGAAAGTTAAGGATGAACATCTGCTCTTGACAGACTTGGTTAGCTGCGGAAATAATGAAAATCTTTTCACTCCTGAATTTCTAAGCTCAATAGGATTGAAATATGATAGTACCGGAGTCCCCTTCCCTTATTTCAATGGAGACCTTTTATTGGGAAGAAACCCAATTAGCACCCCTTATTTCATGGAAGCCTTGTTTAAGGAAGAAGTCGCTCTTTCCATTAAAGATGGAGTAGTATCAGAGTCAGAAGAGTTCGACAATTCAAGAACATACATTTCTAGCTATGAAGGTGACATTGATGAGTTTAGCCGAATACTTATTTGGAATTTAGACACAACAGATTTCGACCTGTCAAAGACAGAAAGATTCGCTGTGGCAATCAGCTCTGGCAATCATGAAAAACCAATATCGAAAGTCGAGATATTAAAATCTTCTAATGAACAACTGAACCCAGCTATCGAAGCTGCAATATTAGAATTTCCAGAATGGTCAGTTATCTATCAGAAGGGAAAAGTAACTTCTCATAAAGTAGCCATCTACCTAACTATTAACAGGGAAGTTGTCAGCAAATTTAAGTTTGAAAGACACTAACTATCTAACAGACCAATAGTCTCAAACCTATATAAGCACCCATCAAGAATATGAAAATCCAAAAAAGCTTAGTCATTTCGCTAATTATACTAGCCACGACCAACTGTGAAAAAAAGCCCCAACAAAAACAGACCGCCTTGCTTGCAAAAAGTGAGATCGTTCTTGATCATTTGGATAATATCTTTTCAAACTTCAGCTTGAGCACCAAGAAAAGCGGAAAGGATTCCATAATAGTATATGATGCAAAGACAGACCGTTTCGGTTTTTTTAATCTTCAAGAACAGAGATTAACCGGCTTCATTCCTATTGAAAGAGAAGGTCCAAATTTCATGGATTTCCCTTTAATCGATTTTGAATTCAGAAACAACCAGCTCTTTGTCCTATCCGATGCTTATTTTTCAATTTTCGACTCGAATGGAAAACTAATAAGAAGATACACCAATGCAGATTTCGATGACCTTTTCAGCGACCAACGGATCTCAGACTTTGAATTCTTAAATCCTCATCAAATAGTCTTCATTCACACACACATGGACTTTGTTTATGGAAAAGCTAACAGCATAAAAGAAGACTATACACTCTTTAGCATACTAGACCTAAGTAATAGATCATTCGAAACATTGGATTTTGAAATGCCCGAAGAACTAACCAATTCATCGGAGGAAGGATACATTCAAGACTATATATTTCCCACCTTTGAGATTGTTGAGAAGAAGGCAATCTATTCATTCCCTTTTAGTGCCGATATTTATGTTGCGGATTTAAGCAATCAATCTATCTCTATACAGACTCCAGAAATTTCCCTAATCAACACTGCTAGAGATAAAGTTAATAAAGACATCTTCGGAAGCAGTGATTGGATTCCATATGTTTATTCTAGTGTCAAATATTCAGAATTAGCATATGACCCCGAATCGAAAAACTTTGCACAAGTAGCTAATGACTTTACCAGAGACAGTTCAGGCAACCCAAAGAACACAAAGTATCTTTTTGTATATGATGAATCGCTCAACCTCCTCAGTGAGGAAGAGATAGAAGAAAGAATTATGGAGCCGGCAATCTTTACCAACCACAAGATTCTCCTCCAAAAATCCATGTCTGTTCAAACTACAGAAGAAGGAACTGAATTTATAAAGTATACAATCAAGGCACCTGGTAAACCATAGCATTGATATGCATGCCCGCACCAACTGAGGCAAACACCAAATGGTCTCCAGACTTGATTTCATGGCCTTCCAGTTTCCCTTTAAGAATCAAGTCTAGCATGGTTGGAATAGTTGCCACAGAGCTATTGCCTAGCTTACTAATGGTCATTGGCATCAGCTGTTTTACATCCGGCTCGTAGCCATAAAGTTTATAGAGCTTAAGCAAAATAGCTTCATCCATTTTCTCATTAGCCTGATGGATCAAGACCTTGTCAATATCGTTAAGGTCGAGGTTTGCTTTGTCTATGGCAGATTTGATGGCCTCTGCTACATTTACAAGAGCATACTCGTATATCTTTCTGCCCTTCATTTTGATGTATTTGTTGCCATCAGTACTCAACTCAGGTTTGTAAGAAGGACCCATTGCCAAGTATTCTAATTCCACAGAAGCATCGGTTCTGGAGGCCTGGCTTAAGAAGCCGCCCTTGTTATCATCAGTCGCTTGGAAAATCACCGCTCCGGCACCATCGGCAAAGATCATAGCATCACGGTCGTGATGGTCAACAATCTTACTCA
>JABXIP010000127.1 GCA_013373005.1 Cytophagia bacterium
AGTCGCTCCAGTAGTATTTAGGAATGAGGTTCTTATAATAGTTCATGGCCCTTTTGGCTTGTTTGGAGTCAGCATCGGGGTAAACCCTTTTCATTTCCTGAACCAATGCTCGTTGTCTTTTTCTCCATAAATCGCGTCTGGCCACAACAACCACAAGCTCTCTTGCAGTTTTTGCAGCTTTTTGGTTCATGCACATCCAAGCCACACTCTTTTTGGCCTCCTCAGACTTAATTCTGTAGAATTCCCAAAGCTGCATATTGCTGCTGTTTGGGGCGAGGACGGCTCTTTCAATACTTCGCTGAACGGCATGATGATCGAATTCAGCTTCAGCATCATAGATTCTAACCGACCTTCTTTCCTGAACCAGTTGGTCGAAGATTTTAGCAGTTTCTTTCATAGGAATTAATACACTAGCGGCACCAAAGTCTGGCTCAATATTACCAACAGAATGATGGCGATAATGTTGAGCACTACTCCGGCACGAATCATATCTTTCATTCGAATCATGCCACTTGAGAATACAATAGCGTTTGGAGGAGTAGAGATAGGCATCATAAAGGCATAACTGGCTGCAAGGGTAACGGGGATTGTCAGATACATAGCGTTTTCTCCCAGAGATTGGGAGATGCCAATGACTACCGGAACAAAAATGACAGTGAGTGCCACATTGCTCATGATTTCAGTCATAAAGAGCATAAAGGTGGTCAGTCCCGCAATCAGTAGAATCAGGTTAATGTCTCCACCTCCGGCAATGCTTTCTCCTACAAACTCTACAATGGATGATTTCTCCATGGCCTTAGCGAGGGTAAGTCCACCACCAAAGAGGAGTAGAATTCCCCAAGGGAGTTTACGGGTGTATTCCCATTCCATCAGAAACTTGTTCTCCCGAATTTTGACTGGTGTAATGAACATCAGTATTCCGCCAGTAATGGCAATTACTGAATCGTTTAATACATCTGAGTTTAACCAATTGTTGATAGTGCCTCTTAATATCCAAGTGGTGGCGGTTAACACAAAAATGGTAGCGACATACTTTTCCGGCTTACTCATTTTGCCTAGCGCCTTGAGCTGATCGTCAATTACCTGAGCCGATTCAGACAAACTCTTCAGCCCACTTGGATACATTACTTTGGTAATAATCAAATAGGTAATGACCAACATGACAAGGCAAATGGGAAGACCAATAACCAGGTATTTGGCAAAGGTTACTTCATAACCTAGCATGTCGTTCATGAAACCCACCCAGGCTACATTCGGAGGTGTACCAATGATTGTTGCAGTTCCCCCAATATTGGCGGCATAGGCAATGCCCAGCATCAGCCCTAAGGCAAAACGCTTCTTTCCTTTCTCAGCATTTTCATCAATATCCAGAAGCTGAGTGATTGATAGGGCAATTGGCAGCATCATAACGGCTGTAGCTGTATTGCTAATCCACATAGAAATAAATGCAGTGGTGAGCATAAAGCCCATGATGATGCCATTGGGGTTAGTGCCTGTTTTCTTGATTAGGCTCAAGGCAATTCTCTTGTGAAGATTGTGTCTTTCCATTCCCAGTCCCAACATAAAACCACCCATAAAGAGGAAAATGATCTTATTGGCATAAGGAGCAGTGGCTTCATCGACTGTGAAAACTCCTGTTATTGGAAAGAGTACAATAGGTAAAAGAGCAGTAACCGGAATTGGAGCCGCCTCTGTAATCCACCAAACAATCATCCACAGGGCTACCCCAATCACCTTCCAGGCGGTTTCGCTCAATACTCCATCAGGTTGAAAGAATAGGAAAATAGCGAACAAAAGAGGGCCGGTAATAAGACCAAAAAGCTTGGCTCCGTTGAACTGAGGTTGGTTCAAAATGCTATCTAGGTTTGATGAATTTCGAAAATAGCATAATTAATCTAACCATCTAGAAGGGTATAAACAGAAAAAAGCCCCGAATTGGGGCTTTTCTCATCTTCAACCTTAAAATACTAAAAACTAACTAACTATGTTTTAAACGTCTTCTTGTAGAATTTAATTCTGAGTTTTACTGACTGACTTATTTATTTCAAAATTAACTTCTGAATATAAGACGCTTTTAGCACCGAAATAGTTTCATCCTAAATAGAAATTTTCGGTTAAAATCTGTTAAAGATTTTATTCGACTCATAAACGGTAAATTATGCTGACGGAACACTTCTGATACTTATATATTCCTTTTGGTCAACCCATTTTATGTTCTATTTTTGCCTCAAATTTAAACCCGTTGCAATGAGCGTTTTAGTGAACAAAGATTCAAAGGTGATTGTGCAGGGATTTACCGGTTCAGAAGGTACTTTCCACGCAAGTCAAATGATAGAATATGGTACTAATGTGGTAGGTGGAGTTACTCCAGGAAAAGGAGGGCAGACTCATCTAGACAGACCAGTTTTTAATACTGTGGAAGAAGCAGTTCAAAAGGCTGGAGCAAATGTTTCCATCATTTTTGTTCCGCCAGCATTTGCTGCAGATGCAATTATGGAAGCTGCAGATGCCGGTATTAAGGTGATCATTGCGATTACGGAAGGTATTCCCGTAAAGGATATGGTAACTGCCAAAGAGTACATCAAATCTAAAGATGTGACTTTGATTGGGCCAAACTGCCCGGGAGTTATCACTCCAGATGAAGCTAAAGTAGGTATCATGCCTGGTTTTGTATTCAAGAAAGGTAGAGTAGGTTTGGTATCTAAGTCAGGTACGTTGACTTATGAAGCTGCTGACCAATTAGCAAAAGCAGGTTTGGGTATCTCAACTGCAATAGGTATTGGTGGTGACCCAATTATTGGTACGCCAACCAAAGATGCTGTTCAGTTATTGATGGAAGATGATGAGACTGATGCCATTGTAATGATTGGAGAGATTGGTGGTAACTATGAAGCTATGGCTGCGGATTACATTAAGAGCACTGGTAACAAGAAGCCTGTTGTAGGATTCATTGCTGGCCAAACAGCACCTCCGGGTAGAAGAATGGGTCA
>JABXIP010000399.1 GCA_013373005.1 Cytophagia bacterium
GCTCACACAGGCCTCTGCCGAGGAAATTCAGAACTACAGTTTCGATAGCGCAATTGGATCGTTCAGCTTAGCTCAGAATGGTTCTGATGCCTCAATTGTTAACATTCTATTGACCACCAGATTTGTCGAAGGCAAAAGCTACAGAATGGAGGTAAACCATTTGGATGATGAATATGGAAACACTCTCGAACCAGTAACCCACGATTTCACCTTTAGCGATTTGATTGTTCAAGTAAGTCTCATCAATGCCAACACTCTGGAAATTGACTTTGAAGTAGATTTAAATGAAGCGCTTGCCGAAACGGCTAGTAATTATCTATTGGATGGAGGAATCGGCAGTCCGTTGACCGCTGTACTTAACGGAACTGATCCAAGTTTAGTAACCCTATTTTTCGACCAGGCTTTGACGGAATCTGAAAGCTATGAGGTGGTTCAGAACTTGCTTGACATATATGGAGATGTAGTTCCTAGAAGCCGCAACACCATTCATTACGATGTTACAGCGCCAACCATTAAGGCTGTTCATTCTACTTACAAAAATGAGATTGAAATAGTGTTTGACGAACCTGTCGATCTCAGCACAGCAACAAGTCTCAACCATTACTCACTGAATTACGGTGTGGGGCAACCTGCTGAAATAAGGCTTTCAACAGATGCTACTACTGCTGTGCTGACCTTCTCAAATGACTTGATCAATGCCGCTACTTATACACTAACTGTTGACCGCGTAGAAGATTTGCAAGGCAAGGCTATTGGCATGGCAACCTTCGTTTTTACCTATGTATCACCAATTTCTCCTGCCTTTAGAGACTTGGTCATCAACGAAGTCTACTTCGATAATCTGCCCTCCGCGGGTATTCCCAACTACGAGTTCATTGAAATCTATAATCAGGGAGCCGATGCCATTGAACTGAGAGATTTTGCCATAACCGACAAGCGAGATACAGCTTACCTCAGTAGCTTTTTGCTGCAGCCAAATGACTATATAACACTCTCAAGTCATAGTGGGAGTTTTGAGTTTAGAGATTATGGAAATGCAATGGGTCTCACCAACTTCCCTTCATTGGCCAACGGTGGTGAAACCATTGTTTTCATTGACAGGGACTTAAACATTCTCGATTCTCTTCAATACACCAAAGCGCACTATAATGATGAAACAAAAGAAAACGGTGGCTTTTCTGTAGAACTCATTAACCCTGCAAAGCCATGCTACGATGTTGCCAATTATGCTGCATCGACTAATGCCAATGGAGGAACTCCAGGAACACAAAACTCTGTGCATGATAGCTCTCCCGACCAAATACCTCCATTGCTCAACTCTTTGGAAGTGCTTTCCACTACTCAGCTAAGATTGTATTTCAGCGAGGCAATGGATGTATCTAGTCTCATTGCTAAGAATTTTGCAACCTCCGGCACTGAAACAATCAGTTCGGTTACTATCAACGAGCCATTCGGTACGGACATAACGCTCACTTTATCAGCCGCATTTACAAGAGGCACATCACAAACCCTCAAGATTGGTAATGTAAGCGACTGTGCGGGCAATTCGCTAAGCACTACTTCCGATTTCGCCATTGGCGACATTCCAGAAGCTAACGAACTACTGATTACAGAGATTATGGCTTCTCCGACACCAAGTAATGGCTTGCCCGAGAGAGAATACATAGAACTCTACAATAACTCGTCTGAAATACTTTCACTCAGCGGGCTCAAACTAACAGACAATAATTCCTTTACTACACTCGATGCCTATGAGCTCAATCCGGGAGAATACCTGATTTTAACCTCAACCTCTGCTGCCGGCTTATTTGAGCCTTATGGAAATGTATTGGCTGTCACCTCTTTTCCGACACTTTCTGCTGATGACATGGTGACTTTAAAAACTGCAGCAGATACTCTCCTTTTCTCTGTTGACTTCGACAATTCTATTTTCCATGATGACAAGGATAACGGTGGATACAGCCTTGAAATGATCAATCTTAATCCATCATGCTATGACAATGCTAATTGGACAGGATCCAACTCTTTAACTGGTGGAACCCCAGGAGCACAAAACTCAGTATTTGATAATTCGCCAGATCTAACAGCTCCTAGCGTCTCCAGTTTCACAGTGGTTTCCAGTACCATTTTGGATATTGAATTCAGTGAGTCTATGAATGTGGCCACTTTTGTTTCAGACAACTTCGGTTTCTCAGGCTCTTTGTCTATTGCATCCATCAACTCAACCACACCCTTTGGAAGAAAAATCCGAATCACACTTTCCAGCGAATTTACAAGTGGTTTACACTATAGCCTTACTTTAACTAACCTAAGTGATTGCGCGGGCAATGCCATGGCAGAAACTCAACTCGAATTTTCAAGGGGAGCATCTCCTTCTCCGGGAGAATTAATCATTACAGAAATAATGGCTACCCCATCTCCTTCACAAGGACTCCCGGAAGTTGAATATCTGGAGGTACTCAACGTTTCCAGCCAAATTCTTGACCTTAATGGGATAATATTAGCAGACGCTACCACCTACACTGTGCTGACTTCCATGATTATTGAGCCTGGTGAATATGTGATTTTAGCGCCTTCTTCTGCCGCAAGTCAACTTAGTTCTTACGGAAAAGTACTTCCGGTTTCCAACTGGCCAAGCCTCAATAACAATGGGGATCGTTCAGCAATGTTCACTTCCAATTCGCTTGAAATTCACTCCGTCAACTATTCTGATTCTTGGTATAGAAGTAATGGAAGAGCTGAAGGCGGTTATTCACTAGAAATGATTGACCCAGACTACCCTTGTCTGGAAGCTACTAACTGGATTGCATCAGATAATACTGAAGGTGGAACCCCAGGAGCTTTGAATTCAGCTGACGGAAGTAACCCTGACCTAAACGGTCCAAGCATTGTACAAGCCATAGCCGTTACTGATGCCATCGTTGAAATTACTTTCAGCGAAAAGCTTGACGCAACTTCCATTGCAGTTGGCAGTTTCTCTTCAGACAACGGATTAACCTTCATCTCTGCTCAGCTAGATGAAACCAAACGAGTGGTAACACTTTCCACGGCTGCAGATTTAGAAGCCAACACACTTTATTCCATTACCGCAGATAACATCACTGATTGTACGGGTAACCTTATCCAGTCCTCAGGCAAGACTGTGGAACTAATCATTTCCGGCACGGCTTCGCCCAAAGACATTTTAGTGAATGAAATACTTTTTAATCCGGTAAGTGGAGGAGATCGCTTTGTAGAGTTCTACAATAATTCTTCTAAGTACATCAACCTAAAAGGTTGGAAAATTTCAGGATTATCCAATACCAGAGTGATTACGGAAGAAAACCTCTTCATCCACCCCAACACCTATTTTGTCATCACTTCTGATGGAGCCAATATTAAGAGCCTGTACCCAAAAGCTGTAGAGTCTACTTTTATTGAAATTGGCTCCATGCCGAGTCTTGCTTCAGATGAGGGAACCGTATCCATTCAAAGCCTAAATAATACAGAGATTGACAAGTTTGAGTATAGTGAAGATTATCACTCGCTTCTTATTGATGACCCGAATGGGGTATCCTTAGAACGTATTCTTTTCTCTGGTGAATCTAACGATGCCAATAACTGGTTTTCAGCCTCAACAACTGAGGTAGGAGCAACTCCGGGCTATGCCAACTCACAATCAAGGGAGCCTGATAGTCAACCTGGAACTGTACGCATTGAACCGCCAACCTTTGCCCCAGATATGGCCGGAGCAAGTAAATTCACCACAGTCAACTATTCATTTGATAATCCGGGCAATACCTTAAACATTAGTATTGTAGATGCCGAGGGTCGTTTAGTAAAAAGGCTGTCTCAGAATAGCATTGTGGGTACCGAAGGCTTCTTCACATGGGACGGTTCAACCGAAGATGGCGCCAAAGCCAAAGTGGGTTACTACATGATCATTTTGGAAATAATATCCTCCGAAGGAAAAATTAGCTATATCAGAGATAAGGTAGCAATTGCCTCAAGATTCTAGTCTTAAAAACAAAAAAAGCTAATATCTGTTAGGTCAGCATTGTGCAAGTCATCCAATTGTTGATTATATTTCTAATAATCAACGACTAAGTCAACCTAAGATTCAACTAAATGGACTGTTTAATCAACCAGACTATTGACCAGCATGCAAAGCGTGGTCGCAAACTTGAGGTAATAGGCCGATATATTCGGCTAAAATACCATGTACATATTGAGAACTCAGCGTTAATAAAGCGCTTAGAATTACTCAAATAAATGATTAAAACATAAAGGCTCGAAAAGGGCCTTTGTTCTTTCCTTATAATTTGGTCATTCTAAATTATTGCGAAATTTTTCAGAATAATATTTGGTCTTTAACAGCAGGAAAAGACACTTTTAAACGTTTTTAAAAAACTTCATTATTCTTTGTAATTGTATACTGTCGCCTTATTTTAGCGCAAATTTTTCAAGACTAACCTATACATGCTATGAGCCAAAGTGAGAAAACAAGATATTCGGAAAGTGAGTTGAAGGAATTTGAAGCGCTCATTCTTGAGAAGATAGAAAAAGCCAAAAATGAACTAACTGAATTAAAGAAAAGCCTTACCAAGGGAGGAGACTCTGGTGATGACATTACAAACCACAGCACCAAAGTGCTTGAAGATGGGGCTGACACACTTGAAAAAGAAAACCTGAATCAGTTAGCTGCTCGCCAGCAAAAGTTTATCAATAACCTCGAGAACGCCCTAATCAGAATTAAAAATGGTACTTACGGCATCTGTATTGATACCGGAAAGCTCATCTCCAAAGAGAGATTGAAAGCAGTACCTCATACTATGCACTCAATAGAAGCTAAGCTATCTCAAAGAAGCTAGTGGACTTTTTAGGCAACCATATTGAGGCCTTAATCTTTTGTGCACCCAAAGCCATCAAGACTGAAGAAATTCAGTCTTGCCTTTCCGAAATGTTTGAGGCAGAAGTTCCCTTGGAAGACATTGAAAAGGGCCTGGAAGCTATTTCAGAAAAGTATGCCTCTGACGACTATCCTTTTGAGGTAGTCAAAAGTGGTGGAGGTTACCAATTTTTGACAAAACCCGCTTACCAAGCCAGTATTGGTATATTATTGAAGCAGCAATCGAAAAGAAGGTTGTCTGCTTCCGCCATGGAAACCCTTTCTATTATTGCCTATAAACAGCCTGTTACTAAATCTGAAGTAGAACAGATCAGAGGGGTAAACTGCGACTACTCCGTTCAAAAACTCCTGGAAAAAGAATTACTGGAAATTAAAGGCAAGTCAGATGCTGTAGGAAGACCATTGCTCTACGGTACTTCCGACAAATTCATGGACTACTTCGGCATAAACGACCTCAAAGAACTACCCACCCCAAAAGACTTTGCAACAGCCGATAATGAAATCGGTGATAGCGAACCTGAAGATCAACCTACTATCGAGGAAGAATAGCTAAATTGCGCCCAACTAAAATACAGTAGTGATACTGCAGAATATGGGCAAAAGACCTTACAAACCTAAAGGCCGTTCCGGCCAACAGAAAAAAAACGAAACTCCTAATTACGAGTCAGTTCAAAAACCTCAGAAAGAGGCCTTTCCAATGAGGTTGAACAAGTATATCGCCAACTCAGGAGTGTGTTCCCGAAGAGAAGCAGATAAGCTCATTGAAAAAGGAGAGATCACCGTCAACGGAAATGTGGTGAAAGAAATGGGCTTTCAGGTACAAGCCAAAGATGTTGTTAAGTATGAAGGCAAATCTTTGAGGCCTGAGAAGCTTGTATATCTGCTCCTCAACAAACCCAAAGGCTTTATCACCACTACCTCCGACCCGGAAGGCAGAAAAACAGTGATGGAGTTGGTAAAGAATGCCTGCGAAGAGCAAATCTTCCCGGTGGGCAGATTAGATAGAGCAACTACAGGGCTTCTCCTTTTCACTAATGATGGTGATGTGGCCAAAAAGCTCACCCACCCTTCCAGCAATGTGAAGAAAATATATCAGGTAACACTCGATAAACCACTAACCAACAGCGATAGCCAAACCATTATGGAGGGCTTCGATTTAGAAGATGGGCCGGTTACTATAGACGATCTTGCACTTCTCAATTCAGAAAGGACAATTGTAGGCATAGAAATTCACATGGGTAGAAATAGAATCGTCAGAAGAATCTTCGAACACTTTGGCTACAAAGTAGAAAAGCTCGATCGTGCTGTATTTGGCAGCCTGACTAAAAAAGACCTTCCACGTGGTAAATGGAGGTTTTTAAGCGAGAAAGAGGTGCGCTGGTTGAAATAAAAATAGTATGCATGCATACTATTTTTGATACCTTTCTTATATTCGCATACATGTGCAAACGATTTCAGCAAGCAACAAATAAAAAAGCCTCACGAGGAGGCTTCTTGTTGTGGTGCTGAGTGGATTCGAACCACCGACTCACGGATTTTCAGTCCGATGCTCTACCAACTGAGCTACAGCACCTGAATTGGAGGCACAAAAGTATATAAAAAGTTAAACCGTGCAAAACATTTTCAATAAATTCAGAAATCGTTTCAAAACGCCAATTAAGCCCATTTTAAGATGCAGTATTTGCCACAGATAGCTTTTGTCATAATCCTTGGAGTGGCCTCCTGGCTTCTCTTTAAGCGTATTAGTCAAATCAGAAAGAATATTTTCCTTGGAAGAAAGGAATCTCGCAATGATAACAAGGCAGAACGCTGGAAAACCATGTGGCTCGTTGCCTTTGGTCAGCGGAAGATGTTTAAGCGCATAATTCCTGCATTTCTACACCTGCTTATTTATGTAGGCTTCTTGGTGATCAATCTGGAGGTATTGGAATTCGTTATTGATGGCCTGGCCGGAACACATAGAATCTTTGCTCCACTTTTGGGCGATTTCTATACGGTACTCATTAACATCTTTGAGTTCCTTGCCGTAGGTGTGTTATTCTCCTGCGTAGTCTTCCTCATCAGAAGAAATGTGGTGAAAGTAAAACGCTTCCATTCCATAGAAATGAAGAAGTGGCCTACACTTGACGCTAACCTTATTTTAGTGATTGAGATTGTACTCATGTTTGCCATTCTGACCATGAATGCGACCGACCAAATGATACAAGGTAGCGATGAACACTATGCCCAAACAGGAAAGTTCTTTTTCAGTTCAAAGCTCATTCCTCTTTTAGAAGGCATGAATACTGCCAGCCTTATCCTTGTTGAAAGATTTGCCTGGTGGTTCCACATTGTCGGAATTCTTGCTTTTGCCGTATATGTTACCTACTCAAAGCACCTGCACATAGGCCTGGCCTTCCCTAACACCTGGTATTCCAATCTTAAAGCCAAAGGGCATATGGAAAATATGCCTGTAGTAACCAATGAGGTAAAAATGATGCTGGGCATGCCTGCTGAGGGTGCAGAAAATCCTCCGGCTGAAATTGCTCGCTTTGGAGCCAAAGATGTGAATGATCTGAGTTGGGTGAATATTATGAACGCCTATTCCTGTACGGAGTGCGGACGCTGTACCTCTGAGTGCCCCGCCAACCAAACCGGTAAAAAACTTTCTCCGAGAAAGATTATGATGGATACTCGCGACCGTGCTGAAGAAGTCGGAGCCAGTTTGGCCAAAGGAGGAAAAGGTCTGGAAGATGGTAAGTCATTGTTGGGAGATTATATCACCAAAGAAGAGATCAATGCCTGTACAAGCTGCAATGCTTGTGTTGAAGCTTGTCCGGTGAATATAGATCCACTTTCAATCATTCTTCAAATGAGAAGATATGTGGCTATGGAAGAGTCTGGTTCTCCAGCCAGCTGGAACGGTATGTTCCAGAACATTGAGACCAGCTTTGCCCCATGGAAATTTGCGCCAACCGATCGCTTTAAATGGGCCAATGAATTAAAAAAGACAGAAGACTAAGCAAATGAGCAATACAAATATGTCAGTTCCAACTATGGCCGAAATGGCCGCTAAAGGAGAAAATCCTGAAGTTCTATTTTGGGTAGGCTGTGCCGGCTCATTCGATGATAGATATAAAAAGGTAACCATTGCCTTCATAAAAATTCTAGAAAAGGTAGGCATATCTTATGCTGTTTTAGGAGAAGAAGAAACCTGTACGGGAGACCCAGCCAGAAGAGCCGGCAATGAATTCCTTTTCCAAATGCAGGCCATGGCCAATATTCAGGTTTTGGATGGCTATGGCGTGAAGAAGATTGTGACGGCTTGCCCTCACTGCTTCAACACACTTAAAAATGAGTACCCTGATTTAGGTGGAAACTACGAGGTGATTCACCATTCAACTTTCCTTCAACAACTGATCAATGAAGGCAAAGTTACTATGAAAGGTGGCGGAGAATTCAAAGGCAAGAAAATCACTTATCACGACTCTTGCTATTTAGGCAGAGCCAACAATGTTTATGAAGCACCAAGAGAAGTTCTTCAGGCATTGGATGCAGAGTTGGTTGAAATGAAAAGATGCCGAACTAAGGGCCTTTGCTGCGGAGCTGGTGGCGCACAGATGTTCAAAGATGCTGAAAAAGGCAACAAAGAAATCAACATCGAAAGAACTGAAGAAGCCCTGGCAACTGGTGCTAACATTATTGCATCAGCTTGCCCATTCTGCATGACCATGATGCGAGACGGGGTAAAGACCAAGGAGAAAGAAGAATCCGTTGAGGTACTAGACATAGCAGAGTTGATTGCAAAAAATGAGGGGTTATAAAGCCCCTTTTTTATTTTCCAATAGGAATTTTTCGCCAAGAAGATGGGTTTCTCCTACAACCAAACGACCTTTGGGTGGGTTAAATAAGTTAATAGAAAGTTATGAGGAAGGCATTTGAAGAACTGACGGACCAATCGAGAATCTGGGTATTCCAATCCAAAGCTAACTTCGGAGCAAAATCGGAGCAAATTATAACTGAAACAGATCAGTTTCTGCAAAAATGGGCTGCACACGGAGCTCAATTGATGGCCTCCTGCACCATTGAATTCGATCAGTTTTTGATCATAGCCATTGACGAAGATTTTAATATGGCCAGCGGATGTTCCATTGACAGCATGACGCGTTTTGTTCAGGAGTTGGCCGCAAGACACAACTTGGACTTGTTCGATAGGTCAAAATTGGCTTTTCTAAAAAATGATGAAGTTGTTTTGGTAGATATGAAGGAAGTAAAAGGGCTTGTAAATCAGGGCTTTTTCAACGACCAGACTCTATTCTTCAACAATAACATTCAAACCAAGGCCCAACTCAAATCGGAATGGCTCGTAAAGCCAGAGGAAAGTTGGCTGAAAAGATACTTTCAGGCGGCAAAAAGCGTATTATAAGATAGCTTTTGAAAAATTTGGCATAATTTACAATCCATGAGGAAAAACGGCTTTGTCTTTTTGGTCATCAGTTTTTGGATGCTCAGCGCCTGCAGCTCTCAAGAGAACTTTTTAGGAGTTCAGGAAGAACCCAAAACAGTCAACCGCCCTTCTAACCCAACACTGGGTGCTCCGCAAAATGCTGCCGATGTATTATCAAAAGAAATAGAAGAAAGCACTCCTAAAGAGCTAAAGGCTTATGCCGAAGACCAAAATTACACGCAAGCAATAGAAGAATTCAAGGAGTTACTAGCCGAAAACCCGAATGCCCCAGATATTAATTTCTACACAGCTGAGTCTTACAGAAAGCTTGGAGATTTAAGGTCATCTGTTCCGTACTATGAAAAGGCCATTTCTGCCGGCTATGAAGATGAAGAACTAGAGTTGAACTATGCTCAGGCCCTTAAGTCTGAAGAGAAGTATGCCGAAGCCAAGCAAGTTTTGACCAACTACATCAACTACGCCTCCTTAGAAATTTACAAACAGCGTGCGGAAAGAGAGCTCGCTAATCTGGATAAGCTAGACAGTATAAGCCTCTACGTTAGAAATGTAGATTTAAAACCTCTTGAAGGTATTAACTCAGATAAATCGGAGTATAGCCCATTCTATTTTGAGAACAAACTCTACTTCGTGAGCACCAGAGAAGAGAATACATTCGAAAGATTCGATGTACCCTTTAGTGATATCTATAGCGTTGATCTTGACGGCCTCTCACCTGAAGCCAGCACATTAGCCAAACTTCCTGATCTTTTCAATACACCTAATATCAATGAAGGCTCTATTGCTTTCAGCCCAGATGGTAATACGGTTGTATTTGCCAAGGGTAATCCTGATGGTAAAAAAGCCCGAAGAAGTGTTGACCTCTATTTCGCTACAAAACGCAATGGCGAATGGTCTAACCCCCAGCCAATGCCAATCAACAACCCTACAGCTTGGGATACGTCTCCTGCTTTCAATCAGGCCGGAACTACTATTTATTTTGCCTCAGATCGCCCGGGAGGGTATGGCGGTTCAGATATTTATAGAGCGACAATCAATGCTCGTGGCAGATGGGCAGATGTAACGAATATGGGTCCGCAAATTAATACTGCTGAAGACGAAGTTTTCCCATATGTTTCGCCCGACAACAAACTTTACTTTGCCTCATCTGGGCATGCCGGATTCGGAATGCTAGACTTATTCGTAGCTGAAAATAGTGGTGGTGTAGTTACCGTAAAAAACCTTGGCCCATCGTTCAATTCCAGCTCAGACGATTTCGGCTTAGTATATAGCGACTTCCCTTTTGAAGGCTTTTATACCTCTAACAGACCAGGTGGTTCCGGAGGTGATGACCTCTACTCTTTCGTTGACAATACACCTGACCTAAAGAAAATCACCTACGTACTGAAGGGCACTACCTATAAATTAGAAGAAGATAGCTCACAAACTATTTTAGGTGAAGTGAGAGTGAAGCTATTGGATGCTAGTGAGCAATTGGTTGATGACGTATTGAGTAGCAGAGGTGGTTCATATAGCTTCCCAGTAGACCCTGAAAAAGACTACTTCCTGGTTGCTGAAAAAGAAGACTTCTTTACAACCAGAAAGATATTCTCAACTGTTGGCGAAGGAATTCCTCAGGAAGAACTCATTGAAAGATTTAACGAAAAGGTGTTCAATGAAGACGTGGCATTGGAACCTATTATTCTGGAAAAAGCCATTGTTATTCCTAATATCTATTACGATCTGGATAGGGCTGAAATTAGATCCGATGCGGCTCTGGAGCTAGATAAGCTGGTGCAGCTACTTAAAGATAACCCAACTATTCACATTGAATTGAGCTCTCATACTGATGCTCGTGCTCCAGACGAATATAACCTGACCCTATCACAGCGCAGAGCACAAGCTGCTGTAGACTATGTGGCCTCAAAAGGTATTGCCCGAACCAGATTGGTTGCCAAAGGTTACGGAGAAACTCAACTCATCAATGGTTGTACTAATGAGCGAGTAGATGAGTGCACTGAAGAGCAACATCAGGAAAACAGAAGAACAGAATTTAAGGTTATTGAAGTGGGCAAGAATTAGCTTGTTCAGAAGTAATCAACCCTAGAAAGCCTTCCTTTGAGAAGGCTTTCTTATTTTTGCGTAATAATCAGTTGAATATGAGCGACCGGTACATGCAAAGAGGGGTTTCTGCCTCAAAAGAAGATGTTCACAATGCAATCAAAAATCTGGACAAAGGTATTTTTCCAAACGCCTTTTGTAAGGTTGTACCAGACTTGATAGCAGGAGACCCTACCTATTGCAACATCATGCATGCCGATGGTGCCGGTACCAAATCTTCTCTTGCCTATCTCTATTGGAAAGAAACCGGAGATATAGGAGTTTGGAAAGGCATAGCACAAGATGCCATCATCATGAATATTGATGACTTGCTATGTGTTGGAGCCACTCAGAATATTCTCCTTTCTTCTACCATTGGGCGGAACAAAAATCTAATCCCTGGAGAAGTTATTTCTGCCATTATCAATGGTACAGAAGAAGTACTTCAGATGCTCAGAGACAACGGAGTAAACATTATCAGCACAGGCGGAGAGACTGCAGATGTTGGTGATTTGGTAAGAACCATCATTGTGGATAGCACGGTAACTGCTCGTATGAAACGAGAAGATGTAATTACCAATGAAAATATTAAACCGGGTCAGGTGATAGTTGGGCTAGCCAGTTATGGCCAGGCTTCCTATGAAGATGAATACAACGGAGGCATGGGATCCAATGGTCTAACGTCCGCCCGCCACGATGTATTCCATCACTCCATTGCCGATAAATACCCTGAAAGCTTCGACCCATCCGTTCCAAGAGATTTGGTTTATTCCGGCTCTAAAAAGCTGACAAATTCTGTTGAGGGCTCTCCTTTGGATGCAGGGAAATTAGTGCTCTCTCCAACGCGTACATATGCACCAATCATAGTTGAAGTTCTTAAAGAACTTCGATCGAAAATAGGAGGTCTAATTCACTGCAGTGGTGGAGCTCAAACCAAAGTACTTCACTTTGCCAAAGGTGTGCACATCATCAAAGACAACCTTTTCGAAATACCACCGCTCTTCAAGCTGATCCAAGAAGAGAGTGGTACTGACTGGAAGGAAATGTATAAGGTCTTTAATATGGGCCACAGAATGGAAATCTACATAGATGAAGCATATGCCGATGAGATTATTTCAATCAGTAAAAGCTTCAATGTAGATGCACAGATTGTGGGTAGAGTTGAAGAGTCTGATGCCTCTAAACTAAGCATTCGTACAGAGGGCAACGAATACATTTATTAATTCAAAGGCCTATATAGGGCAGAGAAGATGAAGCCCCGTTTGAACTCCTGCATTTTGTCTGAGACAAACTTTCGCTCAATAGCCTTCGGAATATCATGGAGCGTTTTAGCCTGAAGACCACTAAAGACTCTGAAGAACAATAGCATTGTGCTTGTCAGCAGTCTATTGGAGAAATTAGAAGTATTCCTGAAATCAGTAACCAGCAAGCTTCCATTGGGTTGAAGCATCTCCTCAAGCTTTCTCACAGCCAAAGTAAGGTGATCCTCATCTAAACAGTCTAAAAAGAAATTACAAACAATGAGATCGTACTGACCTTCATGATCAAAAAAATCCTTTTGATAGAAACTCACTTGATGCAAGCCTGAAGCGTGTTTCTGTGCTCTCTTAATCATCTTGGTCGATAGCTCCACATAGTCAATTGATTCAGCTTTTCGAAAAGCCTTATGTTTCAGAATTTGTCCGGTACCTCCTCCCACAATGAGCACTTTGTCACCTTGCTCGATGATATCCAAATGATGTGTCTGAGCTTTATAAAGTGACTTCCCAAAAATCAGCTTTACCAAAGTATCATAAACTGGCGCTACTGAATCAAATTGATTCTCCTTCATAGCAGAAGCACTATTCCGGGTAAAAAGAAAATACCATCACTCAGAATTCTGTAAAGCTGAAACTGTCTGAAATATTGAGGTGTGATGAGCAGGGCAAGCAAAGTGAAAACCATCGCCAAAAGTATAACAGAGGATTCCATATGATCAGAGTTCAATCCATAGAACTGGATTAGAAGAGTGCAAGCAATCAGCAATACAATTAATATCCCTCGTACCCTTTTTACTCCAAGCCTGGTTGCAATCGACTCTTGTTTATCATTCAAATCAAGTTTTACTTCATACAGTGGAATGATGAGCAGGTTTCCGTAGGCGAGAATCCAGAAAATAAGCAGCACAATAAGCCATTCCATTTCAAGTGATTCCAGCTGACTTAAGGGAGCAGTAGCAATTCCGGCCACATAAACAGTAGCGGCAAATAGCTCCTTATTGATTGCTCTCTTGGCAAGCATTAGATAAACAAAATACAGACCGCTCACAACGGCTAAAACAATTCCCAATTCAATGGTATCCCAAGGCAAAAACTGAAGGTTATAGACACCAATAAGAAACATGAGTGATGCCAGAACAACCAAGTGCTTAAAGTACTTCTGATGAAAAGCATGCCTTGGATTGGTAGCCTGCCCTTGAGCCTTGTAAGCATCTCTCAGATGATCGAAAGTATAAATCAGCCAAATAGCAATAGCCAGGCCTATCATCATGGAGTTCGTCACTTGTACATTCATCACCCTTGCCAAAAACAGCGATGAAATTACTGAGCCTGCGGTAATATCAAGGCTTAGATTTTGTACGAAGTGGATGATTTTAGTCATAAAAAACCCCGATGAAGCAAGCTTATCGGGGTCTAATTTATAACAAAATACTTTTGTCTTATTAGGCAGAAGCCAAGGCTTCAGCACCACCCACAATCTCGAGGATTTCTTTGGTAATGGCTGCTTGTCTGGTTCTGTTGTAAGTAAGTTTCAATTCTTTCAGTAGGTCAGCAGCGTTATCTGTTGCTTTACCCATGGCTGTCATTCTCGCTCCATGCTCAGAGGCATTCGACTCAAGAACAGCTTTATAGAATTGAATTTTCAAAGACTTAGGAATCAACTCTTCCACAATAAAGTCTTTTGAAGGCTCATAGATGTAGTCGGTATTTGTGTTTACCGCCTCATCTTTTTTAAGCTCAACCACTGGCAAAAACTGCTCAGTCTGTACAATCTGGGTAGCAACGTTTTTAAACTCGTTGTATACCAAATAAACTTTATCGTATTTTCCTTCAACATAAGATTCCATAGCATATTCTGCTGCTTCTCTTACTGTGTCGAAAGTAAGGTCTCCGAAAACTCCCCAGAATTTGTCTACCATTGGGTAGTCTCTCTTTCTGAAGTTATCGTAAGACTTTTTACCGATTGGAAGAATTTCAATTGCCTTGCCCTGAAGTTCATCAGATTCAACCAGTCTTCTTACAGCCTTCAAAATATTTGAATTGAACGCTCCACAAAGACCTCTATCTGAGGTAACCGGAACAACCAGCACTCTTTTCACTTCTCTCTGCTGAGAGTAAGTATTCATGCCCTCTTCTGAATTACCAGAAGATACATTAGCCAAAAGAGACGCCAGTTTTTCTGAATATGGTCTGAGCTGAATAATACGATCCTGAGCTCTTCTTAGCTTAGCCGCTGCCACCATTTTCATGGCTTTAGTGATTTGCTGAGTTGAGCTTACTGACTGAATTCGCTCTTTAACTTCCTTTAAACTTGGCATAGTTTATAATTATGGGTTTCCCCAAATTGTCAATTAATATTTAGCAGAAACTTCCTTTGCCACTTGTTGAATACCGGCAATAGCATCATCAAGTTTACCCGCTTTCAATGCTTTCAATGCATCTTTCTGGGTGTTTCTCATTACCGCAAGGAATTCTTTCTCAAACTGTTTTACCTTATCTACAGGTACTTTATCAATAAGACCTTTAGTAGAAGCGTAGATAATAGCTACTTGCTCCTCTACAGATACCGGAGAGTATTGTCCTTGCTTAAGAATTTCCTGGTTTCTTCTACCTCTATCGATAGTCAATTTAGTGGCAGCATCAAGATCTGAACCGAACTTGGCAAATGCTTCCAATTCACGGAACTGAGCTTGGTCAAGCTTCAAAGTACCCGCTACTTTTTTCATTGACTTAATCTGAGCTGAACCTCCTACTCGAGATACTGAAATACCTACGTTAATCGCAGGTCTTACACCTGAGTTGAAGAGGTTAGTTTCCAAGAAGATCTGACCATCAGTAATTGAAATTACGTTGGTTGGAATATAAGCAGAAACGTCACCAGCCTGAGTTTCAATAATTGGAAGGGCAGTTAATGAACCACCACCTTTTACTTTCCCTTGCAATGAAGGAGGAAGGTCGTTCATAGCTGCAGCGATACCATCGTTGGCGTTAATTTTCGCAGCTCTCTCCAATAGTCTTGAGTGAAGGTAGAATACATCACCTGGGTAAGCCTCACGTCCTGGAGGTCTTCTCAATAGAAGAGATACCTCACGGTAAGCAACGGCTTGTTTAGAAAGGTCATCATAAACCACTAGGGCAGGACGTCCTGTATCTCTGAAGTACTCACCAATGGCAGCACCAGTAAATGGAGCAAAGAACTGCATTGGAGCAGGGTCTGCAGCAGAAGCAGCAACTACAACCGTATAGTCCATAGCGCCACCTTTTTCAAGAGCCGCTACAACACCAGCCACAGTAGAGGCCTTTTGTCCTACAGCAACGTAGATACAAAATACCGGCTCACCTGCTTCATAAAATTCTCTTTGGTTGATAATCGTATCGATTACAACGGCAGTTTTACCTGTCTGACGGTCACCAATAACCAACTCACGCTGACCACGACCAATCGGAATCATTGAGTCAATCGCTTTGATACCAGTTTGAAGTGGCTCATTTACCGGCTGACGATAGATTACCCCAGGAGCTTTTCTCTCCAAAGGCATCTCAAACAATTCGCCTTCAATAGGACCTTTACCATCGATTGGGTTACCCAAAGTATCAACAACACGACCAACCATGCCTTCACCTACATTGATAGAGGCAATTCTACCGGTACGTTTTACTGTATCTCCTTCTTTGATTCCAGCTGAATCACCAAGCAATACAGCACCAACGTTGTCTTCTTCAAGGTTCAATACCAAAGCATTCAAACCGTTGTCGAATTCCAACAATTCACCTGACTGTGCTTTAGACAGTCCGTAGATTCTGGCAACACCGTCACCCACTTGCAATACGGTACCTACTTCTTCAAGTTCGGCCTCGGATTTAAAGTTAGAGAGTTGCTCTCTTAAGATTGCTGAAACCTCATCAGGTCTTACATCTGCCATTTTATAATAGAGTTAATGTTATCTAATTTCTTTAAAACGCCTTTTCGTAATGGTTCTTTGTGAACTCTAAACGCAGGGCTTTCAATTTCGAGTTAATTGAATCATCAATCTGTCTGTCTCCAATTTTCAGAACAAAACCACCGATCAATGTTTCATCTATCTTTTCTGTTAATTCTACCTTCTTAGAGGTGATCCTTTCTACCACTGAAGAAAACTCTTTTCTAAGAGCGTCTGTCAAAGGGAAAGTAGTAGTAACTGTAGCTTCCTCAATACCATTATGAGCATTATACTGATGATGAAATTCTTTAGCTACGGCAATCAGGTAAGCCTCTCTGTGCTTTTTGGTCAGGATGGTAAAGAAAGACATAGTCATATCATTCACCCTTCCTTCAAACACCTTTCTCAATACCGACAATTTCTTGTCATGAGTAATGATTGGGCTTTTCAGCATCAATACTAAATCGCGGCTGTCCTGAGCAACTCCTACAAGCAGTTGCATATCTTTTTTCACCTCTTCTAAAACCTTTTTCTCAACGGCAAGGTCTAGAAGTGATTTAGCGTATCTGGAAGCAATTCTATATTCAGACATTCGTCCGGATTTAGTTTAAGTTCAAATCTTTAACATACTCATCAACCAAAGCTTCTTGAGCATTTTTCTCACCCAATTGCTTTCTGATGACTTTCTCAGTGATCTCAAGAGCAAGGGCAGCCACCTGAGTTCTTACTTCTGCCAAAGCCGCTTTTTTAAGATTCTCAGAATCTACTTTAGCGTCTTCCAAAATCTTAGCAGCGATTTTGCCAGTCTCTTCTTTTGCTTCCTCTTTAATAGAGTTAGCAACATCCATTGCTTCTTTCAAAATAGAGTCTCTCTCAGCTCTTGCTTCGGCCAAAAGTTTCTCGTTATCAGCCTGAAGAGCCTGCATTTCATTCTTTGCCTGCTCAGCAGAAAGTAGTGCGTTTTCAATAGTTTGCTCACGCTCTTTCAATCCATTAAGAATAGGTTTCCACGCAAACTTGCCCAAGAACACAAGCAGCAAAACGAAAGCTAAGGTTTGAAGTATAAATAAACCGGTATCTGGTAGTAATAAGTCCATTCTATCAATTTTTAAAAGAACAACTCTAGGCCTGCCTAATGCAAAAGCCTAAAGTCATTCAAATGGTTTTTAAAGTGCCTCTACAATTGCAGGGTTAGATGCAATCAAGAAACATGCAACAACACCAAATAGAGCAATTACCTCAATAAGGGCGGCAATGATCAACATACCAGACTGCAATTTACCAGCAGCTTCTGGCTGACGAGCCATACCTTCCATAGCGGCAGCACCAATTTTTCCGATACCTAGACCTGCGCCAATCGCAACAAGGCCAGCACCAATACCAGCACCTAAAAGAGCAGTACCAGCAGTTAATAAAATAGCTAACATAAGTTTGTTATTATAAATGAAACAATGGTTCTAATTAATGGTGGCCGTCATCTACTGCCTGACCGATATACATCGATGAGAACAGCGTAAACACATAGGCTTGAATAACGGCTACTAATATTTCAATAAGGGTAATGATTACGGAGAA
>JABXIP010000192.1 GCA_013373005.1 Cytophagia bacterium
AACTATTCTTGCAAATACCTCAAGTTCGCAGGTTGGAGACTTTTTGTCTTTTCTAGCATCTATAATCACTGATGCAAATTGATCATTGATGGAGTCTATGCTTACGGTAACGTAATCATAACCTTCCGATCTCTGGGCATAGCTTTCCGCTGCAAAGTTTCCAAAAACCGTTTTAGATGAGCCGTCAGATTCTTTAGGACTGTTACAGGCACAAACGATGGTCAAAATCAATAGTGTGGCTAGCTTCTTCATATTACTAAGTTATACTGTTTCCTAAGGATGCCATCCCTCAAAGGGATGGCATCCCTATTTATGTTTGAAAATCCAGCTGCATCTTCTCAATCCTCTCTGAAAGCATTTCTGTAGTGAATCTTTCGCGCAGCCTATCTACCATGATGGGGAAGCAGAAAGGGGTGGGTTTGCTGAGCTTTTTAAGTACAATCTTCTGATTGTTGATTCTTTTCAAAGACTCTGTTAGTCTGGAAGTTTCAAACTGAAGACTCAGTACTTCTTCGTTGGCTTGTTTTAAAAGCAGGTTGTCTGGGTCATAGTCTTCGAATACTTTGTAAATCATACTGGATGAGGCTTGCAGGTGTCTGTTGGTTATTCCTTTGCCTGGAAAGCCCCGAAAGATGAGTCCCGAAATAGTGGCAATATCACGGAATTTCCGTTTGGCCATCTCTGTATTGTTGATGCTCGCCTTGATGTCATCCAGCAAGTTTTCCATCGAGAATAGGTCAAACTCCAGAAAGTCTTCAATTTCAATGTCCAGGTCGGTGAGCACTTCAAAGCCATAGTCATTAGAGGCTATGGAAAAGCTTATGGGTTGGCTCACTGAAATGCGATAGGCAACCAGGGCGGCTAAAACCTCATGTACATACTTTCCTTCGAAAGGGTAGAAGTAAATGTGAGTGCCTTCATCCGATTTGATTTGCTCAATAAGTAATTCATTCTCCTTAGGGAGGGCAGAAAGATTTTCTTGCTTTTGAAGTAGCGGTTTGATGGTTTGCATTTCAATTCCCTTGAATGTTCCATCTGAGGCATCATGAATTTTCCTTCTGAGTTGATCAGAGAGTAGTGATGTGAAGGATGCTTTTCCGCCTCCCCAGCGAGGTATTGGTCCAGTCTTCTTCTTCGAGTTTCGAACCTGAGCAGTCATATCTTTGAACCGAACTAAGGCCAGGTTTTTTCCTGCAAACCAAAAAGTATCCCCTTCATTCAATTGAGCTATAAATGATTCCTCTACCGTTCCAATATAGGTTCCGGAGGTATATTGCACTTTTACTACGGGGTCTCCTACAATGGTTCCCATAGAAAGCCGGTGACGCATAGCAGTTCTTCTATTGGTCACTTTCCAAAGTCCATCTGTCATTATTTCAACTTTGGCATATTCATCATAGGCACTGAGAGAATTACCTCCAGTGGTGATGAACTCCAAGCACCATTGCCATTCTTTATCGGTGAGGTTTTTATATGCATGGGTGCTCTGAACATGTTGTCTCACCTCATCGGGGTAGAATCCGGGCCCTACGGCTAGCGTCACCAGGTATTGAACCAATACATCATAACACAGTAGCAGAGGAGTGCGGCTTTCGAACTGTTTGTTGTCTATAGCTTCTTTGAGTACGGCTGCTTCAATCAATTCCAATGAATGGGTTGGAAGGAAGTAAATCTTGCTGGTTGCTCCCGGCCTGTGTCCACTTCTGCCGGCTCGCTGGAAAAAGCGAGCAACACCTTTGGGTCCGCCCACCTGAATGACCATGTCTACCGGTCTGAAATCTACTCCTAAGTCTAGGCTGGATGTACAGACCACGCACTTCAATTTACCTTCGTGTAGTGCTTCTTCCACCCACTGCCGTACCTGAAGGTCTAATGAACCATGATGCATGGCTACAAGACCGGCCAGGTTGGGCACCTTTTCCATCATGGTCTTATACCAGATTTCTGTTTGTGACCTCACATTGGTGAATAAAAGGGTAGAGGTGTGGCTATCCAGAATGGGCAGTATTCTAGGTAACATGTTAAGCCCTAAATGGCCTATCCAAGGTAATGAGTCTACCGATTCAGGTAGAATAGTTTCTACTTCAATCTTCTTTTCGATATTGGCCTTAACTATCTCGCAGGTTTCAAACTGATCTCCAAGCAGTACTTTGGCCGCTTCTTCAAGATTCCCAATCGTGGCTGAAACGGCCCAGGTTTGAATAGGCTTTAGGTTCAGGTACCTGAAGTAGGCCAAAGCCAATTCCATTTGTACTCCTCGTTTACTGCCAACCAGCTCATGCCATTCGTCTACAATTACAGCTTTGAGGTTGGCAAAGGTCTTAGGTGCCTCTTTTTGTGCCAAAAGGACATGAATACTCTCAGGAGTGGTGACTAAAGCCTGCGGCATGTTTCTCTGCTGAGATTGTCGCTCTTTTTGGCTGGTGTCTCCGGTTCTTAGCCCTACTTCCCAGTCTAATCCGATCTCACGACAGACCACTTGCATGGCTGAGTGGATGTCTTTCGCCAATGCCCTTAAAGGCGTTACCCAGATAATCTGAAGTCCTTTGGTTTTAGATGGGTTCTGTAAGGCCTGAAGCACGCAGCCCAACCAAATAGCGTAGGTTTTTCCACTTCCTGTGGGTGCATTGAGTAGTCCGCTCTTGCCATTGAGATAAGCTTCCCAGCATTGCTGCTGAAATTCATAGGCAGTCCAGTTTTTAGAGCTGAACCAATCAAGAGCCGGGCTTAGATCGTTTTTGTATTTCAAGGCAAATTGGGAACGAGCCTTAAATTACAGAATGAAGTGATTGAGTTTAAAGTTTTAAGTTCAAAGTTTAAGATGCTTTGAGCTCAAATCATGGATTAAAATGTGGCGTTGTAATCAATTTTCATATTCATCCGCCTTAGCTGAGTAGTAGCTTGGCCTACCTTTAATGGTCCACCATTATAGTAGCCCAGGTTTTTACGGGTATGAATAAGCAAGAGGTATTCCTTCTGATTGGTGTCTACCTGATAGAATCCGCTTTTATTTGGCTTAATAATGTACTTAGGTAGTATTTCGTTTTTTGCAAGTACTTTTAGATCATAGAAGTCGGTGCCATTTTTTTGCACTTTGGCTTGCTGAATTTGCTCCAGGTAAGAAGCTTCATACAAGTAGAGCTCATTTCTAACAGTGTCTGGCTTTTTTGTTTCTCCATCGGCTGAAGGCATGAAGTTGCCCTCGTATTCCAAAACATGACCGAAAAGGCCATTGATAATGGTCGGTTCAGAAATCCTGTTAGAGATTTTTACCTCAAAAGTGAAATAATAGTCATCTACAACAGGAACATCTTTCTTACCACAAGAAAGAACCACTACTGCCAACACCAAACCCAATAGAATACTTTTACCTCTCATTCGCCAAACATTTTAAGGGCACGAAATAAATAAATTCTAACTCCAATTCAGTGTTTCATCAGGTTAAAGATTCCTAAAAATCTAACTTTCTATAATTGCAAGTAGATTAAAAACGACTAAAATACTGTGTATGAATTTGAATCGGGTATAAAATTAAACTAGATAATCAACCGTTTGCGTGATTATGGTTAGTATCGGTTCTATAGAAGGCTCTATTTTGTTATTTTTATAAAATGCGAATAGAAATACCGAGGGAAGTAGAACGATTTGGTCCGGTTCAAATTCATGATGTTCAAAAAGTATGGGAGTTGGATGCCGGACTGAAGCTGAAGAAGCTGGAACCCAAAGAAAAGGAGAGAAGAGTCATTACTAGAATTTCTTACGAGTCACTTCAGGATATTCAGGAACAGATGGCCATTGTGGTGCCTATAAAGGATGAAAAGATTAAACTTCTTGAAGGAGTTTTGTCTGGGATACCTCATGAGTGCCTTATCATTTTGGTTTCAAACAGTAAAAGAGAGCCTGTTGACCGGTATAAGATAGAGGAAGATGCCATTAATCACATGACTAAGTTCATGAAGAAGGACATTCTAATGGCTCACCAAAAGGATCCATTATTGGCAAAGGCCTGCAAGGATGCCGGCTACGATTATATATTGGACGAGAAGGGCCTTGTAAGAAATGGTAAGGCAGAGGGCATGATTCTAAGTACAATTCTCGCCTATCTATGTGGTAAGAAATACATCGGTTTTATCGATTCTGATAATTACTTCCCTGGGGCGGTGTATGAATATGTGCAGGAGTATAGCGCTGCTCTTTATAGCGCTCAATCTGACTACTCAATGGTTCGCATAGCCTGGCACAGTAAACCTAAAATTGTAGAGTCAAGCTTATTCTTCGCTAAGCGCGGAAGGGCATCTGAGCATACCAACAAGATGCTCAATATGCTGATGAGTAGCTATACTGGCTATGGTACGGAGATCATTAAGACGGGTAATGCAGGAGAGCATGCCATGAGCATAGATCTGGCTTTAAATATTGACTACTCCTCAGGCTATTCGATTGAGCCATATCACTACATCAATGTATTAGAAAGGTTTGGAGGTGTCATAGACTCACCCACTGCCGATGTAATGAAGCAGGGTATTCAATTTTTTCAGATTGAAAGCCGAAACCCTCATTTACATGAGGTAAAAGGAGATGAGCATGTGAAGTCTATGAGTAGAGAAGCCATGGAGGTAATATACAGATCGCCATTATGTCCTGAACACTTGAAGGAAGAGATAATGGAAGACTTGTATAACCGTGGCTTACTAGAAAGGGGTGAGGAGATGCCGGAAACAGTACGATATTATCCCGCATTGAATAAGGTGAATATGCTGAAATTCAAAGAAAC
>JABXIP010000346.1 GCA_013373005.1 Cytophagia bacterium
ATTGAATCCCTTCTTTTCGACCTGAATAAAGAATTGGGAACCACTTTGGTTCTGGTAACGCATGATTTGGAGCTAGCTCAAAAGACAGATCGTGTTATTCAGCTTAAAGGAGGAAAAATAACTAGCGACAGCATGCCAAAACCTGCCGAAGCCTAATGAGCAAAAAGTCAAAAACAGACTGGGCATGGTTATTCAAAATGGCCTGGCGAGATAGCAGAAGAAGTAAATCACGGTTATTCCTGTTCATCTCATCTATCATTATTGGCATTGCAGCCTTAGTGGCGATCAATTCTTTTAGCGATAACCTTAAAGACGACATCAACAGTCAGGCAAAAGAATTGCTTGGGGCTGATCTTGAACTGGGCAGCAATGACTCCACCTTCAATTACGGATTAGTTGATACGTTGGAGCATGTAGTTTCTTACGAAAACAGCTTTGCCTCCATGATCTATTTCCCGAAAAATCAGGAGAGCAGATTGGTAGATGTTAGAGCATTGGAAGGGGACTTTCCCTATTATGGAAAGATCGAAACTGAACCGGCCAATGCAGAATCTACTTTCCGTGATGGAAGCAGAAAAGCATTGGTAGACCAAAGCGTTCTCATTCAATATGATGTAGAAGTGGGTGATTCTATTCGTATTGGGCTGGTCACTTTCAAAATTGAAGGCTCCCTTATTTCTTCTCCTTCCCAGTCATTGGGTGCTACCTTGGTTGCTCCTGCGGTATATATCCCTATGAAATACCTCAATGATACAGAGCTTATTCAAAGAGGAAGCCGGGTGTATTATCGAAGATTCTATAAATTCACCAACCCTCCAGAAGGCTTTGACATTGAAGCACAGATTCGTGAAGACAGTGATACCCTGCGTATTCAAGACATTAGCAGTGAAACCATTGAAGAACGCAAGCAAGAAACAGGAGAAACCTTCGATGATTTGGCTGATTTTCTAAACCTCGTGGCCTTTGTAGCACTATTATTGGGTTGCGTTGGTGTGGCCAGCGCGGTGCACATTTATATCAAAGATAAAATCAGGTCGGTGGCCATCCTGAGGTGTCTGGGAGCTTCAGGTAAAGACACCTTCCTTATTTACCTCATTCAGATCGGTGCTGCCGGGATCATTGGCTCGCTTTTGGGTGCATTAGCCGGAACTTTCATTCAAACCATTTTACCCAAGGTCTTCGCAGGTTTTTTACCTGTTGAAGTCAATATTGCCTTATCGTGGCCCTCCATTTTAGGAGGTTTGCTCACCGGAATTTTCGTTTCTGTTCTTTTCGCGCTAGCTCCTTTGGTAAGTGTTAGAAAGGCTTCTCCTCTCATTACGCTCCGCGGAATGGAAGATGATGAGAACACTAAAAAAGACAAACTCAAGTGGTTGGTTTATGCTTCCATATTGATTTTTGTGATTGCTTTCGCCTATGTACAAATTGGACAGTTGGGCGATAGTTTGGTCTTCACCTTCTTCATTGCTTTCTCTTTTGGCTTTCTGGCTTTAGTCGCTCGATTCAGCATGTGGATGGTGAAAAGATTTTTCCCTTCGAGCTGGAATTATGTTTGGCGTCAAAGTTTGGCCAATCTTTATAGGCCTAATAACCAAACATTGGTATTAATTGCTTCCATTGGCCTGGGCACAGCACTCATTACCACACTGTACTTTATTCAGGCGTTGCTTATCAGTCAAGTGGAAATAACCACGGATAATGATCGCCCTAACCTGATGGTTTTTGATATTCAAAGCTATCAGGTAGAAGAGTTGGCCGAGCTTACAAGAACCTACGATTTGCCTGTTTTGCAACAAGTGCCCGTAGTAACCATGCGCATCGAATCTATTAATGGGATGACTCTGGAAGAAGCTGTGAATGACACCACCAGTAGAAGGAGAAGCAGACCCTTTAGAAGAGAATGGCGAGTTACCTACCGCGACAGCCTGATTGAATCTGAGAAGATGGTAGAGGGTCAACTCAAGGCATTTGGCAATAGAAACGGCCACGATGAATTTCCGCAAGTGAGTCTGGAAGATGGCTATGCCAAAAGTAATGATCTGGAAATCGGTGATACCATTGTATGGGATGTTCAGGGTGTGCCTATTACAACCACTCTTGGCAGTACCCGAGAAATTGATTGGGAAAGAGTTCAGACGAACTTTTTAGGATTATTTCCAACTGGAGTTTTAGAACAAGCACCTCAGTTCCATGTCCTCATTACACGAGTAAAAGATGTGGAAGAAGGAGCCTTGTTTCAGCGCGAAGTAGTTAAAAACTACCCCAATGTTTCAGTGATTGACGTTGGCCTTATCTTGAATACACTGGATAATATACTGAGCAAGATTTCCTTTGTCATTAGGTTTATGGCCCTTTTCAGTATACTTACTGGCCTGTTGGTATTGGTAAGTTCCGTGATTCTATCCAAGTTTCAGCGAATCAAAGAAAGTGTATTGCTAAGAACAATGGGAGCCACCAGGAATCAAATTTTCAGTATCAACAGTTTGGAGTACTTCTTCCTTGGTAGCCTGGCCTCTCTTTCCGGTATTATTCTGTCATTGGTGGCCAGTTGGGGTTTAGCATACTATACCTTCAACTCAACCTTCGTTCCAGATCTATTACCCATCGCTTTGGTATATTTCTCTATTACCGGAATTACCATACTCATAGGTCTGGCCAACAGCCGTGGTATAGTCAGCAGGCCTCCGCTTGAAGTACTAAGAAGTGAGATTCAGTAGCCGGAGAATTTATAGAGGGCATATTCAGACCCAATAAAATCACTTAAACAATCCTTTTTGTTAAAGGTTGATGAAATCAATATCTTGATTCGTCAACCTTTAATTTTATGAAGAAACTTTCATTCCGCTGGTATTGCTTAATGCTGGCATTTTTCGCTCTTAACATCTCCTATGCGCAGATACAAAGGGCTCCGGCCCGAGCTGAGGGAGATGGTCCTTTTAACCGACTCATCATTCGCGGTGTAACACTTATCAACGGAAATGGTGCACCGCCAACAGGTCCGGTAGATATTGTGGTGGAAAAGAACATCATCAAAGGAATTCACAACGTGGGTTATCCGGGAGTTCCCATTAATGAAGCTAGAAGACCAAAAGCTAACCCTGGCGATAAAGAACTGGACGCAGAAGGTATGTATCTACTTCCGGGTCTTATCGATATGCACGGCCATATTGGTGGTACTGGGCAGGGAACTCCGGCCGAGTATGTATTTAAATTGTGGTTGGGTCATGGAATCACCACCATTCGTGATCCTTCAGCCGGAAATGGTCTCGATTGGGTGCTAGAACACAAAGAGAAAAGCGCTAAAAATGAAATTACTGCTCCTAGAATTTTTGCTTACACCGGTTTCGGGCAGGGAGCAAAAGAGCCTATTTCTACTCCGGAAATGGCCAGAGAATGGGTAAGACAAAATAAAGCCAATGGCGCTGATGGAATCAAGTTCTTTGGTGCTGCCCCGGACATTATGCAGGCTGCCCTTGAGGAAAACAAGAAGCTGGGTTTACGTTCTGCCATGCACCACGCACAAATGGATGTGGTAAGATGGAACGTGCTTAACTCTGCAAGAGCAGGTCTGACTTCTATGGAACATTGGTATGGTTTGCCAGAAGCTATGTTTACCGACAAAAAGATTCAGAACTATAGCCTGGACTATAACTACCAAAACGAGCAAGATCGTTTTGGTGAGGCTGGAAGGCTTTGGAAGCAAACGGCACCTCCTTATTCTGAAAAATGGAATGAAGTAATGAATGAGCTGATCGATTTGGACTTTACACTGGATCCGACTTTCAATATCTACGAGGCAAGCCGTGACTTGATGAGAGCCTTCACTGCAGAATGGCACAACATTTACACCCTGCCGAGCCTTTGGGATTTCTATAGACCTAGCAAGCAGTCTCACGGTTCCTACTGGTTCTCTTGGGGAACTGAGCAGGAAGTGGCCTGGAAAGAAAACTATAAGCTTTGGATGACCTTCGTGAATGAATACAAAAACCGTGGTGGTAGAGTAACTGCCGGTTCTGATTCTGGGTTTATCTATCAGCTATACGGCTTTGGTTATATCCGTGAGTTGGAATTGCTTCGCGAAGCAGGCTTCCATCCTCTTGAAGTAATTATGTCTGCTACACTCAATGGTGCCGAAGCACTTGGTGCGGATGATATGCTCGGTTCTATTGAAATTGGTAAATATGCAGACTTCGTGATTCTGGAAGAAAACCCTCTAGAGAATCTGAAGATGCTTTACGGAACCGGTTTCATCAGATTAAATGACGACAACGAAGTGGAAAGAGCTGGTGGAGTGGTTTACACCATTAAGGATGGAATTATTTATGATGCCAAGAAACTGTTAGAAGATGTGAGAAAGATGGTAGAGGAGAAGAAGAATGGCATGTCATTCAAACTAACCACTAAATAAATGAAACCAAAAATCATTCAAGGGCTGATATTCTCAGCCCTTTTTTGTCTCATCTCATGTGGGCAAAAAGACACAGAATACCAGTTAAAGCAATTTCAGGGTATGTCTTTATTAGGCGATTCACTGAAAATTCTTTCTAGATCTGAGCAGCAATTAGCCCCTCTAACAACCAATCTGGAAGAGGCTCAAGCCAATTTCGAAGTAGAACCATCTGAGATGAATACTATTTGGCTTGGAAGGAGGTACGCCTATCTTTCAGATTATCAGAAAGCCATTGAGGTATTCTCTGTAGGGCTGGAAAAGTATCCGGAATCATACAAACTCTACAGGCATAGAGGGCATAGATACATAAGTCTAAGACAATTCGACAAAGCCATAATCGATTTTCAAAAGGCCTATGAATTGATGCCCAAAAACCAAATGGATATTGAGCCAGATGGTGCCCCTAATAAGCTGAACATCCCACTTTCCAATACGCAGTTCAACATACTTTATCACTATGGGCTAGCCCATTACTTAAAGGGTGAGTTTGGAAAAGCAGAGGAAATTTATACTGAGTTACTGAGAGGCTACTGCGATAACCAAGATCTCATAGTAGCCACAGCCGATTGGCTCTATATGTCTCTCAAAAGACAAGGTAAAGACGAACTGGCTGCTGAAGTACTCGATTTGATTTACCCAGAGATGGAAATCATAGAAAATGACAGCTACCTGAAAAGGCTAATGATGTATAAGGGTGAACTGCCTGTGGAAGAACTTTTTAAAACTGATAATGATGATGTGGCCTTAAGCCTGGCAACCCAGGGGTATGGAGTAGCCAACTGGTATCTATACAATGGTGATACCGTGAGAGCAAAGGAAATTTTTGATCAGGTCTTGGGTGGAACGAGTTGGGCTGCTTTTGGATATATTGCTGCTGAAGCAGATATGAAAAGGTTGCAATAGCCGTAAGATTTGCTTGTCAATGTTCCATCAAAACGTCATTCCGAACTTGTTTCGGAATCTGTCAGAAATTCAGGAGACCCTGAATCAAGTTCAGGGTGACGATGGTATGAAACAAAAAAAGGCGGTTTAAAAACCGCCTTTTTTTTATCCTTTTTTTCTAGCCGCCTGAATCTGGTCAGCTAAGAGTCTAATGCTTTCTTTCAGGTAAGGATCCTTAATGTCATCTAAAGATCTATCCTTAACCTTGCTGGCCTCAAGCTCAGACAAGGAAGCTCCAACTTTCACTCTTGCAGCTCTTCTCTGCTCCAGGTCTTCCTGCTCTTTCTTACGAACATCGTAATTGAGAGAAACCTCTTTTCGAGCTCTTGACTTTCTTATTTCCTCAATATCAAATTGAAGGTCAAGCAAATCCTGCTCCTGATTCATTCTTTGATCGTGCAGTTTTTTGAGCGAGGATAGCATGGTGTTATCAACAAAGTTCAATGGCTTGAAGTTCGTAGGGTCAATCTTGTCCCAAGGCAAAGCACTTGGTTGAGAACTTTCACCAAACTCTTCTGCACTATACACTGCAGGGAACTCAATATCAGGAGTAACACCTCTATGCTGTGTACTGCTTCCCGTTACTCTATAAAACTTAGCAATAGTATACTTCATCAGACCAAGGTCTTCAGCGTCAGGTTGTCTCAGGAAGTCATTCAAACCTCTCACCTGCTGCACGGTACCTTTTCCATAGCTCTGCTCTCCTACAATCACACCTCTTTTGTAATCCTGAATAGCACCTGCAAAAATCTCCGAAGCTGAAGCCGAGAATCTATTGATCATTACATTCAACGGACCATCATAGAACATCTCGGGAGTGTCAGAATCCAATACCTCTTTTCTATCCTGAGGGTATTTTACCTGTACCACAGGTCCGCCAGGAATGAATAGCCCAGACATGTTGATGGCTTCAAACAAGGCTCCACCGCCATTATTTCTTAAATCTAACATGACTCCATCTACACCTTGAGACTCCAATTCATTAATCAGTCTTTTCACATCATTAGTAGTACTGGCATAATCATCTGGCTTGGTTTCCATCTCTTCTGCATTGAGATAGAAGTCTGGAACGGTGATAATCCCTAAAGTATACTCCTGACCGTTCTCAGTCATTTGAACTACCTCGCTTGTCGGTTTAGCATCATCCAAATTGATTTTGTCTCTTACTAATGTGACAATCTTTGTTTCTGCTCCGGCATTAGCTCCTGCAGGTAAAAGCTCCAGTCTCACCAAAGTACCTTTTGGTCCTCTGATTTGCCCGGCCACTTCATCAGATCTCCATCCTATAGTATTGATCATTTCGCCATCGGCACCTTGGGCAACACCAATTACTCTGTCATCTTTATCAACTTCACCACTTTTGAAAGCCGGACCACCAGGTCTCAACTCCACAATTTTAGTGTAGTCGTTATCTTGCTGAAGAGTGGCCCCAATTCCTTCCAAAGACTTTTTGCTGTTCATCTCAAAGTCTTCAGCATTTAATGGAGTGAAGTAATTGGTATGTGGGTCAAAAGCTTCAGTCAATGAATTCATGAAGATTTCGAATACGTCATTGCTGTTGTATTTCTCTACGTTCCCCTTGAATCGCTCGTATCTGGTAGTCAGTAATTCCTTGATTTTTTCATCGGTAGAACCACTAAGTTTCAAACTCAGCGCCTGACTCTTGAGTGTTTTTCTCCACAACTCGTCAAGCTCTTCCTCAGATTTTGCATAAGGAACTGCCTCCCTATCTACCAGAAATGACTCATTTCTCTGAAAGTTAAACTGGTCACCGGCATGTGCCAAAGCATAATCCAATCTAGACTGAATTCTGTTTCTGTAAATATTGAAGATATAGAAAGCCGGAACCAGATTCCCTCTCTTTAGATCCTCATCAAGAGTAAACCTGTATTTCTCAAAAGACTTAATATCGCTCTGCAAGAAATAGTTTTTATTACCATCTAGCGACTGTATGAAATTGTCGAAAATGACAGACGAGAGTGAGTCATTCAGATCAATATCGCGGTAATGAACATAGTCGAGAATCTGTACAATGATCCTCGCCTCCTTCATATGGGCTTCTGTAGGTTGTAAATATTGTGTGCTATCTCGCTCTGCCCATGAAGCCGTTGTGGCTAAAATCATCAGGGCAAACATCATCAGCTTTCTCATCATCTTCATTTCAACGAAGTTATCTATCAAACGTTTTCTAAGGCAAGAATTCAATGTATGAAAATCAATTGAATTCTTCCGTCCACTTTTTGAAAAGGGGTACAATTATAATACCATCCGTTGTCCTTCTAGTTTCAACGGATGGCAGAATAGTTGTTAAAAATTGCAAACTATTGACATCTGAGCGATTTAGATGGATTTATAGTTGCCGCTTTTACTGATTGGAAGGTAACGGTTAACAGCGCTATGAGCAATGCGACAATTGCGGAAATGGCAAACCACATCCAGTTCATCTCCACTCGGTATTCATAGTCGCTGAGCCACTGCCCCATCAGGTAATAAGCCGCAGGTATGGCCAAAACAATGGCCACAATAATGAGCTGAGAGAATTGCTTGGAAAGCAACAACACTATCGTTCCAACACTGGCTCCCAGCACTTTTCTCACACCTATTTCTTTGGTCTTTTGCTCCGCAGTGAAAGCGGAAAGCCCGAAAAGACCTAAGCAAGCTATGAAAATGGCCAACCAGGTAAAGCTGAAAACTAGTTTACCAAATCGCTCATCTGAGGCGAATTGCTGCCCAAATTCCTCATCGAAGAAACGATATTCTAAAGGGCTGCTAGGAAATACCTCATCCCAGGCAGACTGCAAAAAGGCAATGGTTTCGCTGGCATTACTAGCATTGAACTTAACAGCCAGATTTCCTCCCCCATTCGGGTTGAAAGACATGGCCAAAGGCTCAATCTTGTGCCTCATATTGGCAAAATGGAAGTCCTTAACGACTCCAATTACTGTAGTTTCTTGCTGACCGAAATTGATTTTCTTTCCAACCGGATCGTCCCAGGTCAACTCTTTAGCCATGGCCTCATTAATGAGTATCGCTTGCTGCTGATCGGTCTGCATATTCCTATCGAAGGCTCTACCCTCAACAATTTCCATCCCCATCAGATCCATGTAGTCTTCATCGAAATTCAGCACTGAAACAATCCAGGTATCTTCCTGAGCAACTCCTTCCGGTTGAATTCCTCTTCGGCCAAAAGTTCTTCCCGGCATGCTACCCGTTCTGGCTGTACCAAGAATATCTGGGCTTTGTTCCAGCTTATTAATGAGCACAGGAAGCGACTGTTGCAAACTAGGGTGCCCAACATTTAGCGTTACCACTTGCTCTGGATTAAAGCCCTTATCGATATTCCTTTGATGCTTAAGCTGGTCATACACAATGGCTGTTCCGATAATCATGATGATGGAAATTGTGAACTGGAAAATCACCAGCGACTTTCTCAGAATCACCCCTTGAGAGCTCGTTTTAAATGAACCCCTCAGAATTGAGATGGGGTTAAAGCCCGATAGTAACAAGGCAGGATAGCTACCAGAAAAGACTCCCAGCACAACCACGAATAGTAAAGCTGCACCCACCCACTGTAAATTACTCAAGAAGAACAGAGCTAGATTTTGCTCAATTGGTAGGTTCACAAGCCCTCCGGTGAGGCTTACTAAAACCAATGCGATGAGGAATGAAACCACACAAAGCACCACAGATTCAACCATAAACTGAATGATCAATTGACTCCTAAAAGCACCGAAAACCTTTCGCACTCCCACTTCACGTGCCCTGTTAGCCGACCTGGCCGTAGAAAGGTTCATAAAGTTGAATGAGGCGATAAGAATAACAAACAGCCCAACAGCCGCCAATGTATACACATAGCTAATGTCTGTCTTGTTTAGGTTATAGGTCTCAAATAGAATTCCACTCGATTTTAAGTGAACATCAGCCAGTGGTTGCAGAGTCACTTTAAAGTTGTCGCCAACGTTATTGGCTCTGATCAACTCCTCCATTTTCGTCTCAACATTCTGCTCAGATGCTGGGTTAGTCAGCTCTACGTAGGTAACCATGCTAATGCTTTGCCAAGACCTTAAAAACTGAGCGAATCCAGAAGTTGTATCGGCCTGCTCCATAGACACCACCACATCGAAATTAAGGTGAGAGTTCTGAGGGACGTCTTCCATAATGCCCACTACTTCCAAACCTGACTGGTTACCAATATCTATTCGTTTACCAATGGCAGGTTCACCGCCAAAGGTTTTCTCAGCCATGGTTTGAGACATCACCACGGTATTAGGCTCAGTCAGGGCTTTATCGGTATCACCATCCAAAAGTTTAAAGTCGAACATGGAGAAAAGTGTAGGTTCGGCATAAGCAAAGTGCTCGGTATAAAAGCCCTGCTGTTCATAGTTAATCAGCTGTCGGCCTTGAGGAATCATTCGCACCCTTTGAACCACCTCTGGAAAATCATTATCCATGGCTTCTCCTAAAGCCGGAAGCGTAATTCCAACCAGATTGCTGCTTACTCCGAGCGCCTCATCTATGGTAAGTACCCTGAAGATATTGTCTGATTTAGAATGGAATTTATCGTATCCCATTTCATTCTGAACAAATAAGAAAATGATAATACAACTGGCCATTCCAATAGACAGCCCTACAATATTGATGACCGAAGTGCCCCTACTTTTGAGCAAACTTCTTAATGCTATTTTGAGATAGTTTTTAATCATGACCTTTTCGAGTTAGAAAATGAATTACAGAAATTGAAAGTTTTAAAACTCTGAAAATTATGTAATCGGTTACTTATTTGTTGTTAAAGAAACGGCCTTTCTTGCTAATTCAAGGGCTCTATCCAATGCCGCGTCTGCATCCATCTTAATATGCGGTTCCACACCAACTCCCTCCCAATTGGTTTTAGTGACGGGATTGATGGCTCTACCTTGAGGCACATTCACCAAAAAACCCTGGTTGATTACAATCGATCCACCAGGGTGTGCGCCTCCACCAGTAGTCTCTCCAATTACCGTAGCTCGATTAAGGTTTTTGAGGTCGTAGGTAAATTCTTCTGCAGCAGAAAAGGTATAGTCGCTGGTCAGGATAAAAACCGGAATATCTTCTTTGGTTTTGGAAGCTAAGGACGGATCGGTCCAAGTTTCAGAATAATTATCTGCTGGCCTCCAATAGAAGGTGTTCAAATGGGTGGGTTCCTTAAACAAATAGCTACAGATAAATCTAATCATGGAAGGAGATCCCCCACCATTTTTTCTTAGGTCGAAAATGATGGCATCGGCTTCAATCAGCTTATTCATAGCCGGAACTGCTACTTCTTCTGCAAAACGAATATCCATAAAGCCTCTCAAGTCGAGATAGCCTATATTACCTTCCAGAATTTCTGCTTTCTCGAATCCGAAATTGGCCGGAGGTCTTCTGCCTCCATTAGGATCGCGATTCTCTATGGCTTTCACTCGCTCCTCATCGAAAGCCACTCGAATATGTCTGTCGTTAATCACTGACCTCAGGTCGGCCTGTAAGGCATCGGCAAAGGCAGTTTCTGAAGCATACTGATCATACTCTCCCTTTTCCAGCTTATTTTGAATTAGCTCTTTCATGGCATGCCCCTTCTCTGGATAGACATAATTATTGTCCATGATTTGAGCTAACCTGTCCACTACTTTGGCTTTGTCTAAGTCTTGACCAAAGACCGAGAGTGCCAAGCAGAGCATTAAAGTTGTGATTTGAGTTTTCATAGCTATCTATATAAGTAAGCACTTACGAATAAGACGCCATCAGGTTGGCTCAGGTAACACACGTTAACATAAAAGGGGGAAAACAGCAAAATCCAAATAGCAAATCCCAAGGCTATGATTCCTCCCGGCTTTGGAATTTGGTATCAGCATTTCTTTTGCATGTTGAGCTTCCCGATAAATGGCTACCAACCTTTTCGGGATTCGAATCCTTATGACACTTGGCTGATCCTTCGGCTTCGCTCAGGATAGGAAAATTTACGGAGCTACATTTTTCCATGTTGAGCGTTCCTGATAAATATCGGGAGAAACATCTACCCAACTTTCTTTATTAATATAACATTGAACTACTTGACCAATCCCTCAGTATTCCGATAGAAATCTGGACTGGATTGAAAAACAAACTGCGGCTCCCTTTTTTATGCTGAGCGAAGCCGAAGCATCTGCCCGGTTTAATCATTATAGAAGTCCCCTCTGTGAAAAGGATCAACCGGTGGCCATTCCATGATTTCAGAGTTCAGAAATTTCCAATTTGGATTTCTCTCTTCTATCAATGCCTCCTTTTTTGATCTTCTCCAGCCCTTTAGTTGATTTTCTCTATCAATTGCATTCAAAACATAAGGTGTCTCTTCATAATAAAGAAGATTGTAGCAATAATATTTTCCAGCAAAAGTTTCAGGTTTTCCTCGATTCAAATAGTGCTCTGTAACCCGTTGTAAGAGATCATCAGTTCTTCCAACATACAAAACCGATCTGTTAGGATTCGTGGTAATATAGACATAGAAGGTCTAGTTCATTCGTGTGTGTTGCTAACCAAATTTACGAAAAAGATTAAGCTTGGCCGATCCCCCGGTATCCCGATAGATATCGGGAAGGGATGGAAAAAAGGCTTTAGCACCCTTTCCTATGTTGAGCAAAGCCGAAACATCTGCCGCAATTTCAAATCACTTGATAATCTTATTGAAGAAATGAACCTTGTCATCTTCAGAAGGAGAAAAGCTATCCCATACTCTAAGAACGAGGGTTCCTTCAGATAGAGAATCCATAACATATTTTCTATTTCCCATATACAAGGTATCATTGAGAAGTTTGTATCTAAATTTCATCCCCTCAGTCGTGAAATCCAGACCTTCGCCATTCTCTTGAAGTGCTATATGGTAAAACGGCTCAAACATTTCACCAACCCAGTTGAGTGAATCGCCACTTACAGTTCTCTGCTTAAACTCTTTCCATTCACCGATTAACTCCTTCGGTATTTTTGAACTTTGGAGTGAGTTGGCTACCAACACCATTAATACCCAGGAAAAAAATCTCATAACCTTACAACCTTTCTTTTATTGACTTCTTATCCAAAGCCCTTTCAACAGCTTCCAGACTGGCCAGAATATTTTTGGATTCTTTGAGTAATTGATCGTTCGCAGATTTGATTTTATCCCAAAGTGGTTCCATTTGAGCTGCCAGTTTAAGGCCATTGGTAGAAAGCTTAAGCAGACGCTTTCGTTGGTCTTGCTCGTCCTTTCGCTCATCAACTAAGTCTTTCTTCACCAGCACATTTGCTACCTGATTGACAGCAGGGTGAGTTTGCTGAAGCATAACCGCCAATTCTGTTACAGCCATTTCATCACCATTTTTGAGAGCATAAAAGAGAGCAAACCAGCGTGGCTCAAAGTCGAAGGCCGACTCCTTATAGATTTGAGCAGCGTCTTTGGCAAGCCGCTCACTGAGGTTTTTCAATCGGGTAGCCAGCGCGAGACTACCTAATTCATTGATAATATTTCTTTCCAATGAGTTTAAGGTTCAATTAGTAAGATAAGCATGGCAAAGGTTAATTACCAAAGTACATTTGACAGTCGTATTTGTATATTGGTTTAAAAGCAAAGCTTATGAAATCAAAAATCATGCTCTTTCTCATTCTCATCTCTGTTGCCTTTTCATGCCAAAAGCAAGCAAAAGACCCTGTAGCGAGCAAAGAGGTTATCCGATTTGATAGAGAAGAATCATCAATTCTCAAAGGGGTTAAAGTACCTGCAGAAGCCGATATGTATTTTGCCAGCGGTATTGTGGCCTACCCAAAAGATGATACCAAACCAGCTGGTGATCGTGAGCGCTTTGGCAACACCTATGAGCAAAGTATGTGTGCGCTAAAGCGCATTGAAGAATATTTAGGTGAAGAAGACCTGAGCCTGAAAGATGTGGTGGCCATGAAAGTTTATGTTGCCCCTGACCCACTAAATGACAACAAGCCCGATTTTGAAGGCTGGTTCAAAGCCTATGGCGAATTCTTCAGTAACGAAGCAAACCCCAACAAAGTAGCCCGTTCCACCATTGGCGTATATACTCTGGTGAATCCGGATATGTTGATTGAAATTGAAGTGAGAGCGGTTTATCCTTAATCAGCTTTCGTCACCCTGAATTTATTTCAGGGCCTTTTAAATAAGATGCTGAAACTAGATCAGCATGACGTTACCAACTAAACCCTTATTTTAGCAAACTCAAACTCCAATTGAGGTCAAACACGAAAAATCATATGAAAAAACTACTTCTCACTACTTTCCTAATTTCCTGTTTCACCAATTTCCTGCTGTCTCAGACCTACAACCAATACGAAGTTTCCTTCGACAACCGTGTTCACCACGAAGCTAAGATCAAAGTCACTTTTAGCAACCTGGAAAATAAAGTACTTGAAGTGCGCATGAGCCGCAGCTCTCCGGGTCGTTATGCCGTGCATGAATTTGCCAAAAATGTATACTCCGTTTCAGCTACTGATAGTAAAGGGAATCCGCTTCCCGTAACCAGACCTAATGCTCATCAGTGGGATGTTTCAGGCCACGATGGCACAGTGAATTTCGAATACACCTTATTCGCCAACAGAGGGGGAGGAACCTACTCCGGAATTGATGAGCTACACGCTCACCTGAACATTCCGGCCACTTTTGTTTGGGCAAGAAATTTGGGTCACCGCCCTGTTCGAGTGAAGTTCAACTTACCAGCCGGAGCTAACTGGAAAGTGGCCACTCAGCTGAAAGACGTGGGAAATAATACTTTCGAGGGCATGGACACCTACTACTTTATGGACAGCCCAATTGAGATTGCCGATTTGCATATGCGTGAGGAAGTGCTCGATGGTCAGAAGATCAGATTGGCACTTCATACCCCAGCTACCGATGCTGAAGTAGATGCTTATTTCAGTGAAGTAATGAAAATTGTGAAGCAGCAAAAAGCTGTTTTCGGTGAGTTACCGGCCTATGATTATGGCGAATACACCTTCCTTTCTTGCTACATGCCAAACGCCAGCGGTGACGGAATGGAACACAGAAACTCAACTTATGTAGTTTCAGGAAAACCATTGAACAGACCTCTGGGAAACACTTCTATGGGCACTATGTCTCACGAATATTTTCATTCATGGAATGTAGAGAGAATTCGTCCCACTGCTTTGGAGCCATTCGATTTTGAAGATGCCAACATGAGTGGTGAACTATGGTTTGCGGAAGGCTTTACCAGCTATTACACCAACCTTTTCCGAGCCAGATCGGGCAACATGACAGCCGAACAATATGTCAATGGTTTGGGTGGATCGGTGAGTTATGTTATCAATGCTCCGGGAAGAAAATACTTCAACCCAATCGAAATGAGCTACAGAGCTCCATTTGTGGATGCGGCTACTTCCATCGACCCTGATAACAACTCGAACATCTTCATTTCATATTATACTTATGGTTCGGTACTGGGTCTTGCCTTAGATATGTCGCTAAGAACAATGGATAATGGTAAAAACCTCGATGACTATATGAAGCATGTTTGGTTGACTCACGGAAAGCCTGAGATTCCTTACAGCGTACGTGACTTACAAGCTCGACTGGAAGAATATGCAGGGAAGACCTTTGCTGATGAGTTCTTCGGCAAATATATTTTCAACAGCGAAATGCCGGATTATGAAAGTCTCTTCAAAAAGATGGGAGTTGTTTTCGAAAACCCAAGCCCAAATAGCCCTACCCTAAATGCCTTTGTAAGAGTGAATGATGGCGTGGGTCAATTAGTGCAAAATGCCATTGTAGGTACTCCTCTTTATGAAGCAGGCATTGAAAAAGAGGATCAAATCCTGAGCATCAATGGAACAGCACTTTCCACCTTCCAAGGCAGAAGTGTTGATGAACTCATTGCCGGCAAAAAACCGGGTGATGTCATTGATGTGGAAATTGAAAGGTGGGGTACCAAAATGACCAAAAAAGTGACCATCGCTGCCAGTCAAAACCAACGCACCAGCTGGGATGCTAATGCCAACTCTGCTGCTCAGAAAAGAAGAGAAGAGTGGTTGAAGGCTAAATAGTATTGAGTACCTAGTACCAAGATACTAGATGTCAGACATTAGATTTTAGACGCTAGAAAATAGACAAAAAGGCTCTGGAGTAATTCAGAGCCTTTTTGTTGGCAGTAATCTCCCCAGATTTTGCGGAAATTAGGAGTGCTATTCTCCGCATGGCATGACGAAAGATCCGAGTCAATCCTGAGCCTATTCTATTCACTATACAACTCCCCTCCTTTTTCAAGGAGGGGCCGGGGGTGGTTGTTATACCTCCTCCACTTTCTCAATATTCACAAACTCTATCTCCTTATCAGGGCCGAGTTCGATACTCACTACTGAATCCTTGGCAATTCTGCCAGCCAGAATTTCCTTACTGAGTTCATTCAACACTTTGCGCTGAATGACTCGCTTCAATGGTCTGGCGCCAAACTGCGGATCCCAGCCTAATTCTCCGAGGTAATCGAGCACCTCATCTGTGGCCTCAATCTCAACTCCATTTTCCTTCAGTTGCTTTTGAATCAGTCCGAACTGGATTCTAACAATCTGACGAATATTGTCCTTGTTCAACGGCATAAACATGATGGTCTCATCGATCCTGTTTAGGAACTCAGGTCTCACCGATCTCTTCAGCAAATCGAACACCTGAAGCTTGGTTTCATCAATAATCTCCAGCACATTCTCCTCATTGATCTTCTCAAAGTTCTCCTGAATCAGACCGGAACCAATGTTCGTGGTCATGATGATGATGGTGTTCTTAAAGTTCGCCACGCGACCTTTATTGTCTGTCAATCGACCATCGTCCAGCACCTGTAAGAGAATATTGAAAGCATCAGGGTGCGCCTTTTCAATCTCATCCAAAAGAATCACTGAATATGGCTTTCTTCGTACCGCTTCAGTCAGCTGACCGCCTTCATCGTACCCAACATATCCCGGAGGCGCTCCAATAAGTCGAGATACCGCATGACGCTCCTGGTATTCCGACATATCGATACGCACCATGTTGTTCTCATCATTGAAGAGGTACTCAGCCAAAGCCTTCGCCAATTCAGTTTTACCCACCCCGGTGGTACCAAGGAAGATAAATGAACCTATCGGGCGTTTTGGGTCTTGCAAACCTGCTCGGCTTCTTCGAACAGCATCAGACAAAGCAGCAATCGCCTCTTTCTGACCAGCAACTCGTTTGCCTAATTCTTCTTCCAAATGCAGCAATTTATCGCGCTCAGACTGAAGCATTTTGGAAACCGGAATTCCGGTCCACTTGGCTACTACTTCAGCAATGTCTTCAGCATCAACCTCCTCCTTCAGCAAGGATTTTTCGCCCTGCATCTCTTTCATTTTATGCTTGAATTGCTCCAGCTTTTGCTCTGCTTCAGTGATTTTACCGTAGCGGATTTCTGCCACTCTACCAAAGTCGCCTTCACGCTCGGCTTTCTCTGCTTCAGATTTATATCTATCGATATTCTCTTTCTCAGCCCTAATGCCAGTGATCACCTCTTTCTCATTCTCCCACTTGGCTTTGAGATCATCGCGCTTTTCTGAGAGATCAGCAATTTCCTTAGAAAGCACAGACTCCTTGTCTTTGTTTTTCTCTCTGCGGATGGCCTCACGCTCAATCTCCAACTGCATGATTTTACGATTCAGCTCATCCAGTTCTTCCGGAAGTGAGTCTATCTCAATTCTCAGCTTGGAAGCGGCTTCATCCATCAAGTCAATCGCCTTGTCTGGTAAGAACCTGTCTGAAATATATCTGCTAGAAAGCTCAACAGCGGCAATAACAGCGTCATCCTGAATTCTTACCCCGTGGTGAACTTCGTACTTCTCTTTAATACCACGAAGGATTGAAACAGCATCTTCCTGATTAGGCTCATCTACAATCACTGACTGGAACCTTCGCTCAAGCGCTTTATCCTTCTCAATGTATTTCTGGTACTCCTTTAGGGTGGTGGCTCCAATGGCATGCAGCTCACCTCTGGCCAAAGCAGGCTTCAATAGGTTGGCCGCATCCATGGCTCCTTCTCCTCCACCTCCGGCACCAATCAGCGTATGAATCTCATCGATAAAGAGAATAATTTCTCCATCAGAATCCTGCACTTCCTTGATCACCGCTTTCAGTCTTTCTTCAAACTCACCTTTATACTTAGCGCCCGCTACCAGCAGCCCCATATCGAGCGAGATCAAAGTCTTGCTTTTCAGGTTCTCGGGAACGTCACCATCAACTATTCGCTGGGCCATTCCTTCCACAATAGCCGTATTACAGACGCCAGGTTCACCCAAGAGAATCGCGTTATTCTTGGTTCTCCTAGAAAGGATTTGAAGGACCCATCGATTTTCTTCAACGCGACCAATGACAGGGTC
>JABXIP010000439.1 GCA_013373005.1 Cytophagia bacterium
CAAAACAGGTGGATGACCGAGCAGGTGCTCAATATCAATCAGGAAGAAAAACAGGCCATTTTTGAGTTTCTAGAAAACAATACACTTCCTCAGAACAAATATTATCGCTATGATCAATTCTTTGACAATTGCGCTACCAAACTGCGCGATATTCCAAAATCAGTTTTGGGAGATAAGTTGGAGTTTCATGGAGAATATCTTACCGAAGAGGCTAGCTACCGCGATTTGGTAGACGAAAACTCATTTAACCACCTATGGCTCGATCTGGGTATTGATATTGGCTTAGGCAATATCGTAGATAGAAAGGCTGATGTAGAAGCTCGTATGTATCTGCCGGACTATGTGCTTTCAGCTTATGAACATGCCACCATTAACCGAAATGGGGTAGAAGAACCCGCGATTAAAAGCACCTACAAACTTTTTGAATCTGATTACTATGAGCAAAAACGAGATAGTCTAAGTCCAACGCTTGTTATGTCTGTCATTGCCTTGATAGTGATTATTCTTACGGTAAGAGACTACAAAACCAAAAAGCGCAGCCGCTGGCTCGACCTGGTACTCTTTCTAATCACTGGGCTTATTGGGCTCATAGTATTGCTGCTCTGGGTAGCGACTCATCATACCACAACAGTAAACAATCTGAATGTTCTGTGGGCCTTTGCTCCCAATTTGGTGGTTGCTTTCCTCATTGTAAAAAAGGCTCCAAAAAAATGGTTGATGGTTTATGTGCGCTTCTTGGTTGTCCTGCTGATTGCCATGACCTGTGCATGGCTCGCTAAGCTGCAAGTATTCAATACCGCCCTTATTCCTTTGATGATTATGCTGGTTGTTCGCTACGTATACCTTTGGCAAAAGGGTTTAGGCGGAACCAGAAAAAGGGCTTTTTAGAGTGCCTTAAACCTGATAGCAACTCCACCACCACGAGCCATATTGAGCATAAGCTTGTCATTCATTTTTACCTGCTTCTTCTCAATTATATAGGCCTCAGGGTTGGTTTCGAAATCGGCATCTGGTGCATCTTTATAAATCTGAGCTTCATAGCTAACTCCCGGCTGCAGGAAGTCTAAAGTCACTTCTATATCTCTGGCATTTTCATCCGTTAGCCCTCCCAAATACCAGTCGTTTCCACTTCTTTCCAATCTGGCAATAACTACATAGTCGCCAATCTGAGCATCAACTACCTTAGAGATTTCCCAGTCTGTTGGTACGTCTTTGATAAACTGAAATGCAGGTTTGCCCTCATAGTGTTCAATCAGGTCAGAAGCCATTTGAACCGGGCTATAAACCACCACATATTCCGCCAATTGGTAGGCCAACGTGGTTGGTACAGAATAACCAGCTTTGTATTGGTCGAGGTTAAGTTTGAAAAGACCAGGAGTATAATCAATTGGCCCTGCCAACATTCTGGTAAAGGGCACAATGGTTAAGTGCTCAGGTGGGTTTCCACCTCCCCCTGGTGAGTTAAACTCAGAACCTCTGAGCCCTTCACGAGCCATCATATTGGGGAAGGTTCTTCTTAAACCCGTTGGTTTGATGGGCTCATGGGCAAACACCATAACTTCAGATTGCGCTGCCTTAGCCAGTACCTTTCTGTAGTGGTTTACCATCCACTGCCCGTGATGATACTCTCCTACAGGAATAATTGGGCCAACATAACCTGTTTTCACTCCATGGATTCCCAGCTTTTGCATGAGGGCATAAGCCGTATCAAGCTGTTGCTCATAGGTTCTTGGTGCTGCTGAGGTTTCGTGATGCATAATAAGCTCCACTCCTTTTTCTTTGCCATAAGCAGCCAGCCCTTCAATATCATAATCAGGATATGGTGTAACGAAATCGAAAACACCTTCTCTATCGGGGAATCCGATCCAATGTTCCCAGCCGGTGTTCCATCCTTCCACCAATACTCCATCAAAGCCATGTTTAGCAGCGAAGTCTATGTATTTCTTAGTCTTGGCTGTAGTGGCGCCATGTCTGCCACTTTCATAGTCCCATGAAGAAGTTTGCAAGTGCATTTCCCACCAAATACCGATATACTTCATTGGCCTGATCCAGTCCGTATTTTTCAACTGATTTGGTTCATTCAGATTGAGCAACAACTTGGACTCTAGCAGATCACCCGGTTTTTCTCCCACTTGAATGGTTCTCCAGGGGCTAAGGAATGGAGTATTCACCTTGGCCTTCCAATTACTTAGGGTAGAAGGAACCAGCGAGCTGGTCAGGGTTCTTTTATCAGCTTCCACCCGCAAAGTCATTCCCGGATAATTAGTGAGGTTGGCTTCGTGAATGCTGATAAACAGACTATCCTGAGATTCCATCGTAAGGGGAGTGTTCACAGCATGTTTTTCCATTATAGTTGAGGCTGCCAGCAGGCTGTTATCAACCAAAGAAGAGTCTATTTCGCTTACTTTGGTGGTCAGATAATGATACTCATAGCTATCATAATCAGCAGGAATCCACCAAGCGGTATGATCTCCTGTGAGTTTGAATTCTGACTGTTCATTGTCAATGATGATCTCTTGTAAACCATCTTGCTGAGGAAATCCATAACGGAATCCAATGCCATCATCGAATACTCGGAAGAATATATTCAGCTTTCTTCCGTCAGACTTATCCTCAAAATAGAAGCCGTAATTGCGGCTGTAATTATGAACAGAGGCATCTTCTCCCCAAAGGGTTTTCCATCTTTCATTGGTTAAAGAACTATCGACACCAATCAATTTAAGGTCATCTCCCAAAAAACCACTTTTTCTCAGTTCAAAGCCTAATGTTGATTCATCTAGAACAGGCTTACCTTTGAAATTCATGGTATATGATACCTTGCCTTCGGCATTTTTGTAAACCTTTACCACCGTTTGCTTTCTAGGCGATTTTAAGGTGAAGTCTAGAGTGATTCCCGGATCTGAATTGCAGGAAAGGAGTAGAACAAGCAGCAGAGATGGCAAATACTTCTTCATTGATGTCAAATTTTGCTTACAATTTAGGAAGAAGGAAGCTTCTATCAATCAGTGTAATTAATCCTTAACGATTTGTTGAACTGCCTCACGAATCAAGTCTAATTCAAAGCCCTTGGTGTATAAGTGTTGGGTGAGTTTTCCTTTGATAATGTAGGTCGAATTGCCTTTTAGCTGCTCATACTTCTTTTCAGCATGGCCTAGCAACACCTGCCAATATTCATCAGCGTCTATTTCTTCCATTCCTTTTCTGATACAGTAGTCGGAAATCTTGTGGGGATGTAGTCCTTGGAGAATCTTCTTTTTCCCCCACTTTTTCATCCTGAACTTGCCTCCTATGAAGGCTCGGGCAAATCGCTCTTCATTGATGAAGCCCTCCATGATGAGTTCGGTTAAAACCTCTTCCACTTCATCGTGGTGCAGACCATAATCATAGAGTTTATCGCGCACCTGTTGCTGCGATCTTTCCTGATAGGCACAGAAATCTGCTGCCTTCAGCTTGGCCGTTTTTCGGTCGTAGGTTTTCTTGCGCTTAGGCTCGTCCGAATGGAACATGGCTTGAAATTACAAAAGACAGCCCAACAATTGGTAAAGATTAAAAAGGATAGCCAATGGCGAAGTTGAAGAGTATTTCGCTCAAGTCTAGGTTGAATCTGTCCCCTTTTGGTAGATAGGGCTTACTTAGGGGGCTGGCAAAATCGAATCGGATCACAAAATTTTGAATGTCTACCCTAAGGCCCATACCGACTCCCATCCCCAATTCTTCCAAAAAGCTTGAGCTGAACTTACCTCCCGGCAAAGCACTGTTCTCTTTGGTAAGCCATACATTTCCGGCATCAGCAAAGAATGCTCCCTTTACGAAGGAATAAATAGGGAACCTGTATTCGAGGTTAGCTTCGAGGCGAATGTCTCCAGATCGGTCGAAGAATGAGCCTTGATCAGCACCGGATGGAGCATAGGTACCTGGCCCAAGCGATCTGGTTCGGAATGCCCGAACACTAGAAGGACCACCAGAGAAATATTGTCTGGAGAATGGCAGTGTTTCTGAATTGCCATAGGGCAAGCCATAACCTCCAAAAAGTCGAGCAATAAGAGTCTTTGAATTCCCCAATTTATAATTGTAAACAAAGTTTACATCGGCTTTGGCATATTGGGCATAGGCTGTACCGAATAAGGTTTTCTGGCCATCTGCAGAGGTGCCATCACTCAGTAGATCGAGCCCGGTGCCCGCTACATCTACATTTGCTACTATAAGTATCGGGTGCTTGACTTCAGGCAGGGCCAGTTGATTGTACATGAAGGTATAAGTGACACCGGCAATCAGCTGCTTTTGAAAACTACTCTGGAGAAAAGGATTCTGATCGAGGATATCTTGAAACTCGGTGGTAATGTTGGTGGTGTTCACATAGTCTACACTCAGTGGGTTCACCTCATGATAAACCGACCTGCTCTTTCTCCAGCTATAGCCAAAACGGGTGTTGAACGACTTCAGCCTATAGAGATTACTCCTGTCGAAAAAGTCATAGCCAACACTCATGTTGGTTTTGGGGACAGAATAAAGGAATTGATCATTCACCCTAAAAGGTAGCAACAGGCGTGGGTAAATTAAACCAACCTGCAGACCAAACTGGGTGCTGCTTAGCCCAGTAGTATTTCCTTTTGAACCTAGCTGTACTTCGTAACCGAAGCTGCCTGTTAAATTGAGAGTTTCGCCACCCTGAAAGAGGTTTCGGTTGCTATGTACAACGGCTAAAGCCGGGCCTGCAAAACCGTTGGATTTGGTGATGGCCTGCACCTCTGCTCTGATGGATCTTTTCTTTAAAGGAGAAAGAAATATGTTAGCCCGAAGTCTTAGGGTATCGCTAGTAGAATCATTAGGGCTAAGGTTTTCGTAGCGAATATTCACAAACCTGTAGGCTCCAATTGATGAGAGCCTGCTGCTTGTCAGTCTGGAAGTATCCGGATTATAGGTTTGACCCTTTTTAAAGAGAATGTAGGGTTCCATTCTCTCAGGCTTAAAAAACACTGGATTCTGAATGAAATTGATGCCTTTGATGTTTACCGTGTCGTTCTCAATGCCTTCATTATTTAAGGAGTAATCGGGAAAAACATTGATCTCCTCCAGCGTGTAAGGCAGCAATGATTTTTTTGGCACATCTTTCTTGAGCCTTAGAAATAAGTCGAATTTCCTGTCATCATACTGGTTTGTGTCAGCTTCGAAAATCAGAAAGTCTTCATGGAAATTGTAGTAGCCCTTAGACTTCAGGTAAGTGTCTATTCTTCCGCGTTCATCTTTCATTAGCTCAAGATTGAA